>CAZNVQ010000040.1:0-19764 GCA_964576425.1 uncultured Flavipsychrobacter sp.
CAATTACCTCCTTGGCACATGATGCTTACCTTGAGGATTCTTTGAACAACTCCCAGAAGTAAGACTTGAAATAGATGAATACCTGCTGCCACAATATTTGCACTCGTAGTTAGATTTATTTGCACCTTCATAAGGCACATGATGCTTGCCTACTGGGTTCTTGCTACATGAGCCAGAGGTAAGACTTGAAATTGATGAATATCTGCTACCACAATAAGTACCAACTTTGAGAAATTAATATCATAAATAATTTTGCTAAGGGAAATATAGCTATGTATTATTAATCTATTGTGCGGGTACTTTAATGAGCTGATTACATCTCTACTCACTAATTTGTGAAGTTTTTGTCCAGAAATGATGATATCACGACCTTGGGTAAGTATCTCTTCAAGCATGTATCCATCAATATAGTATGTTAGAATATACTCGCCGCCTTAGTTTATGCTGTATTTGAGATATTGGATAATACTTGAATTTTGAAATAGTTGACTTACCTCAAATTCAGTAGACAATATTCCCCCAAAAGAGGTGAGTATTTATAATCCTCGCTTAACTCTTTTCTTGAGTATCTGATTGAACCAAAACAAACGTTGTTCAATGGTGTATTATTTAGAAGTGTAGGTGTTTAAAACAGATTCAAATGATAAACAATTGAAACCTAGTCTTTATTGACTGGGTTTCTTTTTTTATCAGAACACATATCAACCAGGTGCTTTTTTACCGGCTCATAAAACTGAAAAAGAAAACCCGCACTAGGTGCGGGTTTTTTAAAACTCATTTGCGGACCGGACGGGACTCGAACCCGCGACCTCCGCCGTGACAGGGCGGCATTCTAACCAACTGAACTACCGATCCTTTCAGTTTGGGCTGCAAAGATAAAAACATTTTGCTCAAAGCTGCAAATCTTTTTTTGGATTTTTTTAGCGCATTAATTCACCATTTCACATCGCTGTTTTTATCATGAATTATCTTCCGCTCATGGCAACAATCTTTGGTTTACATTTGCGTTGCAAATTTTAGATTTATGCAATTTTTAGACTTCGAGAAGCCACTAGAAGAACTTTATCATCAAATAGATAAATTAAAAGAAGTTCACCACAAAAACGAAACTGTTGATGTGTCTAGCGCCATAAAAGAATTGGAAGATTCCATTGAGCAGACAAGAGCTCAAATCTACCAAAAGCTCACTCCTTGGCAAAGAGTGCAACTCAGCCGTCATCCTGAAAGACCTTACACACAATATTATATCGACCAAATTTTTAAAAATTTCACTGAGCTTTTTGGCGACCGTCAAGTGAAAGACGACAAAGCCATGATTGGCGGAATGGCAGAATTGGACGGTCAACCCGTTATGGTCATTGGTCAGCAGAAAGGCACCAATACCAAAATGCGACAATACCGCAATTTCGGAATGGCAAATCCTGAAGGCTATCGCAAAGCACTACGCTTGATGAAAATGGCTGAAAAATTTAATCGTCCTATCATTACTTTAATCGATACTCCGGGAGCTTATCCTGGTCTGGAAGCAGAGGAACGTGGGCAAGGCGAAGCCATTGCTAGAAATTTGTTTGAAATGGTAAATCTCACTGTGCCTGTCATTTGTATCATTATTGGTGAAGGCGCTTCTGGCGGGGCTTTGGGCATTGGTGTGGGCGACAAAGTAGTGATGCTCGAAAATACTTGGTACACTGTTATTTCACCAGAATCTTGTTCTTCTATCCTTTGGCGAACTTGGGAATTTAAAGAAAAAGCTGCCGAACAACTTCGCCTGACTTCGGTTGACATGAAAGGTTTTGGATTGGTGGACGATGTGATTGAGGAGCCTCTTGGAGGCGCGCATGCTAAACCTGAAGAAATGGCTACAGCATTGAAAGCTTATTGCAATAAGGCTTTAAAAGAATTGTCTGCAATTGATGCTGAAACAAGAATTCAACAACGCATTGATAAGTTCTCGAAAATGGGCTTTTATCAAGAATTGGAAACAATATAGTTTATAAATAATTTACATGAATCATCCTTTTCAAGGAACAGGTGTGGCTTTGGTGACACCTTTTGCACAAGACCAAAGTGTTGACTACACCGCTTTGAAAGCTATTGTCAATCATGTGATAGATAATGGCGTTGATTATTTAGTGGCACTTGGCACTACTGCGGAAACACCTACGCTTTCCAACGCTGAAAAAAAAGAAATTCTTGCTTTCATCGTTGAAGCATGTAATGGTCGTGTGCCCGTTGTTTGTGGCATTGGTGGCAACAACACACAAGAAGTTATTCATCATTTGAGCGAATACGATTTGAGTGGTGTTAGTGGTATTCTCTCTGTTGCGCCTTATTACAACAAGCCAACACAAGAAGGCATGTACCAACATTTCAAAGCAATTGCCTCATCCACTAAAAAACCTATCATTCTCTACAACGTACCTGGAAGAACGGGAAGTAATCTATTACCTGATACCGCTTTACGTTTGGCAAATGAATTTGAGCACATTGTTGCCATCAAAGAAGCAAGCGGCAATCTTGGTCAATGCATGGACTTAGTGAAAGGCGCACCTGCACATTTTGCAGTACTTTCAGGCGATGATGATTTAGTGGTGGCGCAAGTGGCGCTTGGTGCTGTAGGCGTGATTTCTGTTGCAGCCAATTGTTTCACCAAAGATTTTTGCAACATGGTGAATGCAGCAAGAAACAATGATTTCAATCAAGCAAGAGCTTTGCATTACAAACTAATAGATGTAATAAAATTATTATTCGTTGAAGGAAATCCTGCAGGGGTAAAATGTGTATTGCAACAAATGAATCTATGTCAAGAAGTGCTTCGTTTACCTGTTGTTCCTGTTTCTGCTCCAACAAAGTCAACAATATCTAAATTCCTCCAAAACTTTTAATTTGATTGGGTGTTTTAGTTATCGTTAATTAGTCATTAACAATGACATGAGGAATAATTCAATACTTTTGCAAAACTTTTTAATAAAACATAAATAAATCAAAATGAGTACAACCACTCGCAATCAAATTGACCTCCAATTGCCTTATAAGGTAAAAGATATGAGCCTTGCAGAATGGGGACGCAAAGAAATCAAATTGGCTGAGGCTGAAATGCCAGGCTTAATGGCAATCCGTGAAGAATATGGCACACAACAACCTTTGAAAGGTGCACGCATCGCAGGTTGCTTACACATGACTATTCAAACAGCTGTGTTAATTGAAACTTTAGTGGCTCTTGGCGCTGAAGTTCGTTGGAGTTCTTGCAACATCTTCTCTACTCAAGATCACGCTGCTGCTGCAATTGCTGCTGCGGGAATCGGAGTTTTCGCTTGGAAAGGACAAACTCAAGCTGAAGCAGATTGGTGCATCGAACAAACACTTTTCTTCGGTTCTGAAGATCGTCCGTTGAACATGATTTTGGATGACGGTGGCGATTTGACCAACATGGTTCTTGATAACTACACTGAATTGATACATCACATCAAAGGTTTGAGTGAAGAAACCACAACAGGTGTTCACCGTTTGTATGAAAGAATGCAAAACGGAACACTTCCAATGCCAGCAATCAATGTGAACGATTCTGTAACTAAATCTAAATTCGATAACAAATACGGATGTAAAGAATCTTTAGTAGATTCTATTCGTCGTGCAACTGACGTTATGATGGCCGGAAAAGTAGCTGTCGTTGGTGGTTATGGCGATGTTGGTAAAGGTTCTGCAGAATCACTTCGTGGTGCAGGTGCTCGTGTTATCGTTACTGAAATCGACCCTATTTGCGCACTTCAAGCTGCGATGGATGGTTTCGAAGTTAAGAAAATGGTGGACGCCGTTAAAGAAGCAGATATCATCGTTACTGCATCTGGTTGTCGTGACTTGATTACAGAAAAGCATTTCCGTTTGATGAAAGACAAGGCAATTGTTTGTAACATCGGACACTTCGATATTGAAATTGATGTTGCTTGGTTGAACGACAATTATGGTCACACAAAAGATACCATCAAACCTCAAGTTGATTTATACAACATCGAAGGAAATGACATTATCCTTTTGGCTGAAGGTCGCTTAGTAAACCTTGGTTGTGCCACTGGACACCCATCTTTTGTAATGAGCAACTCTTTCACCAATCAAACTTTAGCTCAAATTGAATTGTGGAACAACCACAGCAATTACGAAAATAAAGTATATGTTTTACCAAAACATTTAGATGAAAAAGTAGCTCGTCTTCATTTGGCTAAAATCGGTGTAACATTGGACGAACTTACAGATGAGCAATCAGCTTATTTAGGAGTTCCGAAATATGGTCCATATAAGCCTGAAATGTATAGATATTAATATATTTTCATTATTATAAAAAGGGTAAATCTTCGGGTTTGCCCTTTTTTTATGAAATCGTTTTTCCTGAATCTCAATAACTTTGCACTTCTAAGTTTTTCTTTTAACCACAAAGAACATGACAGCCCAAGACATCATTGAACAGCAAATGCCCATAGCCATCAAAAAAAGACCAACTTTGGTTGCTGAAATCAATCAAGTCATTCATTGGAATATTTTGGGAGAACAAGGTGGTCAATGGACTATGGACCTCACCCGAAATGAGGACTGTATTGAAAATGGTTTGAATGGAAAAGCAGCATTAAAAATCACTATTACTGACAGTGATTTTGTGTTGTTGCGCCAAGGACAATTGAATGGCATGATGGCTGTGATGACAGGCAAACTAAAATTCGAACCTATGAATTTGAGCTTAGCCATGAAAGTGGCTCAATTGATGGGAAAATAAAAAAATTTAGCCCATTCCTGATGGTCGAATATCAATTACTTTCATCTGCAATTTGGTCACACCGTTATATTCATTTTCATCCAAAGAATAGACGATGTCAAAAGCACCGTTCTGAACAATTGAATATTTTTCAGCCATTCCAAATGCAATACCATCAATGATTTCACCATTGTGTTGATGAACAACAAATTTAATATGTTGCTCTTTCACCACTTTGGAATAACCTCTGTAATCATATACATTTTTGGTTATGAAAACCGGACGTAAATTAGTTGGTCCAAAAGGTTCAAACTGCTTGATGATATTGAACATTGGCTGCTTGATGTCGGCTAATTTTATTTCTGCATCAATTTCAATTTCAGGAATCAACAATTCAGGTGGAATGGTCCTTGAAACCACTTCTTCAAATCGCTCAACAAATGTCTTTACATTTTCGGGACTCATGGTCATACCCGCAGCATAAAAGTGACCGCCATAATTTTCCAACAAATCTTTGCATTCATGAAGCGCTTCATAAATATTGAACCCACTAACCGAACGAGCAGAGCCAGTCACTTTACCATTGGAATGAGTGAGCACAATTGTTGGACGGTAATAATGGTCGATTAACCGAGAAGCCACAATGCCCACAACGCCTTTGTGCCAATGTTCTTGATACAAAACAGTTGATTTTCTTTGCAACAAAACAGAATCGTTTTGAATCAATGACAAGGCTTCTTCTGTAATGCTTTTGTCCACTTCCTTTCTGTCGAAATTGTCGGATTGCAGTTGGTCAGCCAAAGATCGAATCATGTCGGGATCGTCTTCCGTAAACAATTCAACTGCCTTTCGAGCATCATCCATTCTACCTGCGGCATTAACCCGTGGACCGATTACAAACACCAAATCTGAAATAGATAAATAGCGATTAGCGCCTGAAATTTCTTTCAGCGTTTTGATGGCCATGCATGGATTTTCATTCACTTTTTTTATTCCATAATAAGCTAAAACCCTATTCTCTCCATCAATTGGAACTATGTCAGCAGCAATGCTTGTGGCGACTAAATCTAAACAACCAAAAACAGATTCTTCGGGCAATTTCCATTGCTTTGCAAGTGCTGAAATAAGCTTAAAACCAATACCACAGCCACTTAGCTCTTTGTAGGGATAAGTGCAATCTGTTTGTTTTGGGTTAAGAATGGCATAAGCTGGAGGCAACTTAGTATCTGGCATGTGGTGGTCACAGACAATCACATCAATACCCAATGTTTGAGCATACTGAATGAGTTCCACAGACTTAATACCACAATCCAAGGTTATCATTAAAGTGTAACCATTGGCGTGTGCAAAATCAATTCCTGCTTTAGAAATTCCGTAACCCTCACGATACCGGTGAGGAATATAGAATGATATTTCTCCGGTGTAATGCTTTTTCAAAAAAGAATAAACAACAGCAACTGAAGTGGTTCCATCAACATCATAATCACCATAAACCATGATGCGTTCATGCCATTCCACTGCCTCGCTAATGCGTGCAACGGCTTGTTTCATGCCTTTCATTAAAAAAGGGTCATGCAAATCCGTGATTTGAGGTCTGAAAAAACGCTTGGCTGTTTCGTAATCTGTGATGCCACGAACAGCCAACAGCCTACACAAAGCAGGCTGAATGCGTAAATCTTGTGATAATTGCTGTATGTGTTTTTCGTTTGCCGGCTTAAGCGTCCATCTTTTTTCCTTCATTGCCAAAATCCAATTGTTGCACCGACTTGTGGTAGTCCATCATCCAAGCATCTAATTTTTGTTTGAAATCCGTTTGCGTCAACAAACTGAAAAAATCTCCTTCTTTCATGATTTGTTGCAACAACAGATCTTGCGCTTGAATACAACTCAGTGCTGTATCATATGGTATGTGGCTGAAAGATACCATTTCATAAACGGAAATGAACTGTTCTGGATATATTTTCCCTAATTCTTTTTCAATTTTTTTGCGTTCCAAGAAAATTGGATCTGCAACCTTGTCCCTCATTTCCACAAAATTGTTCAATGCCAACTGAGCAACAGCATCTCCATTCGGTTTGCGTTTTTTATCATATATATCTAAAATCGTGTCCCAATCCTCACCATGTTTTTCCATCAAAGCCGCTAAAACTGTGCAATCTTCAAAGCCTGCATTCATTCCTTGACCATAAAAAGGAACTATGGCATGTGCAGCATCGCCAATCAAAGCATTTTTATTTTTGTAATGCCAAGGTTTAATATGTGTGGTAATTAATGATGAGGTTGGATTATTGAAAAAATCTTCCGTTAGTGTTGGCATCAATTCCAAAGTATCAGGGAAATGTTCTTGGAAAAACGCCACAACATCTTCTTTGGTTTGCAAAGCAGCAAAAGAAACAGGACCATCAAATGGCAAAAATAATGTACATGTGAAAGTGCCATCAGTGTTAGGCAAAGCAATCAACATAAAATTCTTACGCGGCCAAATATGCAAAGCATGCTTTTCCATTCTCAGCGAACCGTCCTCAAATGGTGGAATGCACAATTCTTTGTAACCATGTTCCAAATAATGATGAGAGGCATTCACCCTGTCCATTTGAACATATCCGCTTCTTAATGCTGAAAATGCACCATCAGCTCCAAAAAGTAAATCTGCATCCACAACAATTTCATTGCCATCAACTTGTTGAAAATATAATCTATTGGTTGCCACATCAACCTTGGTACAACGATGTTCAAAATGAATCTTAACACCAATATTTTCAGCAAGAGTCATCAACTTTCTATTCAATTCCCCTCTGCTTACAGAATAAATCGCTTCGTTGTTCTTTCCATATTGTTGAGAAGCAGCAGTACCATCGGCTTGATGTAAATATCTTCCATACATAGGAATGGCTAAGGCTTCAATATCGCCTCTCAAACCTGCCAAATCCAAGGCTTTCCATCCTCTTGCACTCATGGCTAAATTGATGGAACGACCAGCAGCAATCGATGCTTTTCGCATATCTGGACGACGTTCGTAAACGGTTACATCATATCCTTTTTTTCTAAGAATAATTGAAAGCAATGAGCCAACTAAACCGGCGCCTAATATGGTAACTGAACGTGCCATTTTTATGAAAATTTTAGTCAGCAAAGTAAAATAATTAAACCATAACACCGTTCAATCTTGCCTACTGATTCTTATCATTGTATTGAAAATTGGTTTTAAAACTTCTACAACAAAGAATTTAAGAAGGTTTCACACAATTCTTGAGCAATTTTGGTGCATAAGTTATTACTTTTACGCAAACACATTTAAATTAATCTATGCGATTAGCATTTTGGAAGAAAAAGGATCAACCAGCAAAGAAAAAAGCTGTTTGGCGCGAGTGGCTTGATGCTGCCGTTTTTGCAATAGTTGCCGCTACCTTAATACGAACTTTCTTGGTGGAAGCTTACACTATTCCTACAGGTTCTATGGAAGGTAGTCTCTTGGTCAACGATTATTTGTTTGTTAGCAAACTAAGCTATGGTCCAAGAGTGCCAATGACCCCGCTTTCTGTGCCTTTGGTGCACAATAGTTTACCTATCACAGGTGGAAAATCTTATTCCGAAGCTGTGAAGTGGGATTTTAGCCGTTGGTGGGGACTTGGTGATGTGAAAAGAAATGACGTTGTAGTGTTCAACTTCCCGAACGGCGACACTGTTTTGGTGGAGGAACCTAACGCAGATTACCATGCCAAAGTGAGAGAGGAAGGCAGAAATGCAGTATTAGCACAATATTCCATCATCACCAGACCAATTGACAAAAAAGATAATTATATCAAACGTTGTGTTGCTGTTCCAGGTGATGTTTTGGAAATCAAAGATGCTGTGGTTCATATTAATGGTTCCGAAGCACCGTTGTATCCACACTCTAAAAGATTGTATCAAGTTATTACTAATGGGTTGCTTTCAGATGAATTGTTGGCAGATTACAAAGCCGAAGTTGCTGGCGCTGGGAACAACAATTATTTTCTTTTCATTGAAAATAAATACGTTCAAGATATTCAAAAACAACCACAAGTTGTTCGTTTTATTCCAATTGTGAAACCTGCTGGCGATGTGGGTTCTATCCGTGAATGGACTTTCCCTCATGACACTGCCAATTTCAAATGGAACCTCGATAATTTTGGACCAATGACTGTGCCTCAAAAAGGAACAACGGTGAGCATTTCACCAAAAAACATTGCCTTATATCGTAGAATTATTCAAGTGTATGAAGGCAATAAATTGGAAGAAAAAGATGGACAAATTTTTATCAATGATAAAGTTGCAACTTCATACACTTTCAAAATGAATTATTATTGGATGATGGGAGACAATCGTCACAACTCACTCGATTCGCGCTTTTGGGGCTTTGTGCCAGAAGACCACATTGTGGGCAAAGCTTGGTTTGTGTGGATGAGCTACGACCCTTCGGGCATTCGCTGGAGCAGATTGCTTAGAAGTGTTGGAACACTTGAAAAATAATTTAATTTCATTAGAAAAAGAAAGCCGGCAAATGCCGGTTTTTTTTATGCCATCAACCTTGGTAAATTGCAACATGTCTTTGTTGTTTCCCAACAATTCCGCACATCCCCGATTTGCTGATATCATCTTGCCGCTTAGTTTGCCGCAGGCTTTGACTTATGGCATTCCCATCGAACTACAAGGAAAAGTGTCTTTGGGAATGCGCGTGGAAGTGATGTTGGGTGCCAACAAATCCTACGCTGGCATTGTGGTGAAATTGCATCAAGACAAACCAGAAAATTATCAAGTCAAACCTATCAAAAACATCATTGACGAAACTCCCATTTTACAACAAGAACAACTTGCTTTCTGGGATTGGATTTGTTCGTATTACATGTGTAATCCTGGCGATGTGATGCAGGCAGCACTGCCCGCACACTTGAAACTTGTGGGCGAAACTTCCATTCTTTGGTTGGAAGGCAATGAAGACTTGTATTGGTCACCACCAACTCAACAAGTTGTTGATATTTTAATATCTAAAAAAGAGCTTTCACTTTCTGTATTGAAATCCATTACGGGCTCCTCTAATTTTATTTCTGTTTTACAAGAATTGTTGGAGCAAGAAGCGGTGAGTATCGAAGATGGATTGACACCAACTTATCAGCCTAAAAAAGAAAAGTTTGTTTTCATTAATGAGCATTATGAGCAACACGAACCTGCTCTAATTAAACTCTTTGATGACCTTGCTAAAGCACCAAAACAATTGGCTTTACTCATGTGCTTTTTAGAACTCAAAACAAAGCATGAATTTGTGAGTCAAAAAGCTATATTGGAAAGAGCTAATTGTACATCGGCTCAACTCAATAGTTTGGTTCAAAAATCAGTTTTCTATGTGGAAGAAAAATCAGTAGATAGACTGATTTACAAAAGCACAGAGGAAATGAAATCCATTGTATTTTCTGCTGCACAAAAAATTGCTTTTCAACAGCTTTCAGAACAGCTTTTGAATAAAAATGTTGTGTTACTTGAAGGCATCACAGGGAGTGGAAAAACCTTACTTTATATTCACAAAATCAAAGAAATTATTGAGTCGGGAAAACAAGCGTTATTGGTACTTCCTGAAATAGGATTAACTACACAGTTGGTTCAAAGACTTCGAGCTTACTTTGGTGCTGAACTAGGTGTGTATCATTCAAAATTTAGCCACAACGAAAGAGTGGAAATTTGGGAAAAAGTAAAAAACCAACAATATAAAATTATTGTTGGTCCTCGTTCTACTTTGTGGTTGCCTTTTCAGCAATTAGGCTTGATAGTGGTTGATGAAGAACATGATACTTCATTGAAACAAGAAAAAACACCAAGATTTCATGCAAGAGATGCAGCTATTTATTTAGCTTCTATTTTTAAAGCCAAAGTTATACTCGGTTCCGCTACACCATCTGTCGAGACTTTATACAATGCACAACAGGGAAAATTTGGTTATGTACAATTGTCTGAAAGGTACTTGGGTGTTGACTTACCAGAAATCAATATTGTGAATGCAAAAAGTCTTGAACTTGTTCGGAAAGACAATATTAAACTGTTGACACCCGAATTGATTGATGCTATTAAAAATACTTTACAACAAAAAAAGCAAGTCATCCTTTTTCAAAACAGAAGAGGTTATGCGCCATTTCAAATCTGTGTTGTTTGCGGTTGGGTTCCTCATTGTCAGCAGTGCGCTGTTTCCTTAACCTATCATAAATCTACAGACAAATTGCATTGTCATTATTGTGGTACACAAGCTCTGCCTATGCATGTTTGTCCATCATGTGGCAGTCATCATTTGCAAAGTAAAAGTTTTGGAACAGAGCGTATTGAAGAAGAAGTGAAACAAGTTTTTCCTACAGCGCATGTTGCCAGAATGGACGTGGACAGTATGAAAGGCAAAAAGAGTATGACCCATTTATTGACTCAAATGGACAATCATGAAATTGACATTTTGGTGGGCACACAAATGGTGGTAAAAGGTTTAGATTTCACTTCTGTTTCACTAGTTGGCATTTTGAGTGCAGATAGTTTGTTCAGTTATCCAGATTTCAGAGTGAACGAAAGAGCTTTTCAATTGATGGAACAAGTGAGCGGTAGAGCAGGAAGAAAAGATGGGAAAGGAGTTGTGTTTATACAAGCTTATAATTTAGAACATCCTGTTTTGACATGGGTTAAAAAACATGATTTAAAAGCATGCTATCAACATGAGCTACAATACCGACAACTCTTTGGCTATCCGCCTTTCAGCCGATTGATAAAAGTTATTTTTAAGTCCACGGAAGAGCAATTATTGTCCAAAGCTGCAAGTTTGTTTGCCGAAGTGTTTCAACAAAACGAGCAGATTGTGGTGCAAGGACCAGTGCCTGCTTTGGTGAGCAAAATTCGAAATGAATTCATCTATGAACTTTGGATTAAATGTCCTCGAAACACAGAGATTATTGAAGTCACTAAAAAACAACTTTTACTCCAAAAGCAAACAATAAGTAAGACCAAAGGAATGAATAAAATCAGTATTATTTTTGATGTTGATCCTTATTAAAATCAACGATCTAACTTACTTAACAAATACAAAATGATATAATAAATTGGGCTTAAAAAGAAAGCTCGGAAATGAGAAATATCTTTTTTGATGTAGGTGGAAATGGGCAATAAATACATATCAACTAAGCCCAAAATGAGCAACACAATCAAAACAAAAGCATAAGTATAAATCCAAATTGTACTTATCCATTTTTGGGTTGAAGATTTCCACCCCCAATGACCTATAAAACCAACTACAACCAGCCAAATAAAGTAAATAGAATATTTGACTATTGCATTTGCTTTTACATAAAATGATGTTTCGATGAAACCTTGACTAATTAAAATGCCAATTCCTATGATGAGCAACAAGGTTATGCTAATTCTTCGGTTGGGTATCAGTTGATGTTGCATAAATCGGTACGGCATATTTTACCCAAAGAAAAAAAATGTAGGCATAAACAACTATCTGAAACAAGTAATGATGTGCAAAATCAAACCAATCTGGATATTTAATATTCATCCAAGAAATGGCAACAGTGCGTAGAATGTTGAGTAATACAATGGATATTAAACCCAGCGGTGCGTACAACCAAAAACGCAACTTTCCAGCAGGAAGACAAATAAGAAAACCGAGGTAAGTAATTAATAACTCTAAAGCATTACATCCGTCTGCAATGGCAACAATAAGCTTTTGATTGATGAATAGATAAGCTTTTTCTTTACCCATAACCACGTTAGCTGGTTGATACCATTTTGTAAGCAACCAACTCGCTGCCTCACCTGTCCATTTAGTTAGCCATTTATCGGGGATTCCTTTGGCTTGCAGAAAACCATCGTACATGATTTTCCAACCTATAAAAAGCAGTAAAGCTCTTTGAATAAAGAGCCTTACTGTATTTGGTAATTGATAATACTGTGTTTTAATTTGTGCGAAACGCATCTTATTTTTCTATTTCATTTGGCGACTCATCACCATTCTTTTTCTTGCGCATATCATTGGCTTTTTTGATGCCGTAACCAACACCAGCTGCTAGAAACAAAGACAAACCACCATCAACTGGAATCTCGTCAGGAGTCGAATCGTTCCATGCAGCATCATCAGGATCATCAGCAAGCACAACCAGTGGCAACATCGCAATCATTAACGTGAAAATATATTTAATAAATAGCTTGTTCATAATATTTAAATTAATTAATGAGGATTATTTATTTTGAATAGTTATGTTTTGTTTGAATGATTCTTTACCATTGCTTAATACTAAATAATATGCACCATTATTCAATTTTTGATTAAGCTGTATCATTGCTGTTGTGTTGTTAGTTTCGTATTGAATGGTTTGTGTATAAACAACTTGTCCGTTTGCACTATATAAAGTTGCTTGATATTCACCAGTTGCCATATTGTTCATCGACAAGGTGAAATTGGCATCAGTAACCGGATTTGGATAAATAGTCAAACTACTTGCTGTTCCAGTATTCCAACGAACTAACGCAGTGTTAGAATATAGTTGCTTACCATCAATATTGGTCGCTTTAATACGATACAAATTATTGCCATCAGCAGGTTGTTCGTCTGTCCAAGTATATTCATTTGTGCCGTTTCCTTTTGAGCTCACAACTTGAACTGCTGTAAAGTCTTTTCCATTAGTTGATTTCTCTACCGTGTAATTGTTCACAGCTTGTTCTTCTGTTGCTGTCCACTTAGTGACAATAGCATTGTTCTGTTTACTTGCTGTCAACTTGATGTCTTTTACAGAAAGTGGTGTTCCTGAATTGGTAAACACTATCTTATAGTTGGTCATCAAACTTCCCGTTACTGTGATTGGAATCATGGTTGTTCCATTCATGTTTAATGGAGAAGTATTTCCGTTATCTGTGTTCAACAAGAAGCCTTGAACTGTTGATGGCATGTTGTTGATGTCTGTTGTTAAGTTATAGCTATAGTTATTGTTCAATGATGAAATGCGCAATGGAATGGTATCCGTTGTTGCAATTTCATTTCTTGATTCCATAGTCAGTTGTGTTGCGTTACGTAAGATGCTGATGTTCTCATTTGGATTAGACAGTTTACCTGCATCTGAAGCATCAATCGCATCGTTGTATCCGTTGGCATAAAACACCATTGCAGCGTCCACATAGGAGGTATCTTCATTCAAGGTTGCTTTCACTATTCCTTCTACTGTTGTTATTTTATAGATAGCGGTCAGTGAACTTGATTTTGCAGATTCTGTCCATTGAATAGATGGTGTTCCAGTTGCCGCATTTTTTACAAATATGGCTTGACCCGGCTGAATGATTTTAGACACATTACTGTTTGAACCTGCGTTGGTTACACCATTTGAACCGTTTACCAATACATATCGACCATCACGATGACCTGCAGTACCCGCTAATTTAGGATCCCAAGCCCAATAGAAATCAATCACATTGGTTTTGGTCAATGCCTGCCAATCCACTGGACTCCAATATGGATTACCGACTAATGAATAGCCATTGGCATTTGGTGTCAATACCGCCAACTCATTGCTTGCTGGACTTGAAACGCCTGTATTGACCATAGTTACAGTTCCTGTCACAGGAGTTCCTGTTGTACGTAATCTTGTCCAACTTGTTGTTGTTCCAATTGCTGTTGTTCTATCTGAGCGAACCCAAAGGCGATAACCAGTTCCTGCTTTTAAAGTCAATACGTTGGTATTAGCCACTGAGTTCCAAGGACCTGCACCAGAAGTGTAGGTAAACATGGAGTTCGTAGAAGCAGGAGATGTTGTGAAATCAAAACCTAATGCGCCTGTGTTTGGTGTGCTAGTAATATAAGTACCATAATTAGCAGGTGAACTACCACCTTCTTGCCAGTTGTCTCTAATTGTTCCCGTTGAGTTCAAACCACTTGATACAAATCTCCAAGCTTCAGGGGTTGATAAGTAGCGTTCTACGGTGATTTTACCATAAACACCTCCAGAATTGATGGTTCCAAGACAAGATCCTAAAATTCCAGTTCCATTGCTATTAGACTCAAAAGTTAATGTTTTTCCGCTTACTATAGTCAATACAGAACCAGAAGCTAAGGAAACAGTACCGAACGTATTTGCAGCAGTACCTCCAGTTATTTTCAAATCAGTACCAATTGTTGCTGTATCGTTAGTACCTATTGTAAGGTTTCTAAGCGAATTTGCATTAGTGGTGAAATTCAAAGTTCCTGCTGTTCCATTTATATTTAGTTTAGAACTACTGTTACCTGAAATAGTACCTGAACCTGTAACTGCACTGTTCAAAGACAAAGTAGTAGTATCAATATTAATAAAACCTGAATTTAATTTGAGTGAATCACTAACTGTAACACTGCCAATCATATTAACACCAGCAGGATTATTAATAGTTAATTTACGGAATGTTCGTGCTTGCATGTACTGAGCAGCAGCTCCATTATATTCAACAGTTGAACCAGCATTTAATGTAAAGGTAGTAGCTGTAATATTTCCAGCAATTGCTCCTGAAGTACTTGTAGAGCCTACTTTAATTGTACCACCGTTGTTAACTACAACAGAACCAGAACCAGAAAGTGAAGATGTACCACAATCTAAGGTACCATTAATATTTAAACTGCGAGAAGCTGCAACAGGCAAACCGTTAACTAATGATAATGATGCTCCGCTGTTTATACCCCAATTGATGTTTGTATTAGTTAATATTCCACCACTTTGTGTAAATGTTTTATTGGTGCCAGTAAAATTAATTGTTGCGGAATTACTATTGCCAGTACATTTAAAAGTTCCTCCAGATTGATTATAATTCCCTCCTATATTAATAGTACGAGATACACTTGAGCCTGCACTTGAAGCTATATCAAGAATTCCATTTTGAACTATTAAATCACCGCCAATTGTTAATGTAAATGATGTAGTTGAAGAAAAACGAATTTCTCTTGCTCCTGCTAATGCTTGCATTTTAAAGTTACCATTAATAGTTGTTATACCTCCTCCACATTGCATTGAACCTCCTGGATCATTAGTTGCATTTATTGTTAGATTTCCAAATGTTATTCCGCTAGGACCTGTGGTATTATAATTTTGGATTTCAAAATTACTAGCATTTGCAAAACTTTCTGTTCCATTAAAAATAGATGTTGCAAAAGCTGTGTTGTTATTATGAACATATGTTCCACCATTATCTATTTGGAAAGTTGCTCCAGATGCAATTGTAATAGCATGGTTTGCCGTTAGAGTACCTCCATTTTGAATTTGTAATTTAGAACTTGTTCCACCAAAAGACCATGTACCCGTTGTTGTCATGTTGTGACCATTCTGAATTATAAAGTTTGCAGTAGTTGTAAAATTAGGAGGTATAGATCCTCCACCAACTGCGATTGTATTCCAATTAGCAAGTACAGCAGGATCTCCAGAAGTTTGTGAATAATAAGTCGGCGTTTGTGCAGTTTGACTTCCAGTTGCAGGAGATGTAGTTAAATAATTCTCTAACCCAGAACCAGCAGTACCATTATAAGCATAAACAGCAACATAATAAGTGTGCCCTTCAATTAAACCTGTAACGTTTATTGTTGCTAAAGTAGCTCGATAAAGTACGTAATTCCTTGTACCAATTTGAGTGCCGCTACCAAATGCAGCATTTGCTGTATAACTTGTTCCATCAATTGGATCACTATTTACTACACTACTATCTTTTATTACAACTAACGAGTTGTCCGAACCTGTTCCTTTTGTCCAATTTACGGTGAAACCAGTCGAAGATACATTTGTGAATGTTACATTACTAGCTTGGACAGTAGGTTCTGATGCCAAGGTTGATTTGGTACTAGTTAAATTCGCTGAATAATTAGCACTTGCACCAGAACCATTGTACTCGTAAACGTCAAAGGCATAAACAGTATTAGCGGATAAATTGGTAACCGTAACCGTATTACCACTACCATTATAAACAACAACATTTCCGGTTCCTGTGGTTGCATTTAAATTGTCGGTAAATGAAGTACTATTTACACTATAACCAATTGCATTTGTAGGTGCCACCCTTGTTGTTGCATTTGGTCTTGCAACCACAATTCTATTTGCACCATTACCATTTGTCCAACTTACTTGAATACTGCTTATAGTAGTATTACTGAAAGTCATGGTTGTTGCTAGTGTTGAAGGTTGAGTTGCCAAAGTAGTGAAGGTTGTTGCTGCCGTATATCCTGTTCCTGTTGAATTGGTAGCATATGCTCTATAAGTTATAGATACACCTGAAGGAAGTCCTGATGTACTTACCGTAAAAGTACCAGTTGCTGTACCCGAACCAACTACTTTAGTAACATTATTCGCACCGATTGTTGGGTTCGATTCTAAAGAAGTTACTGACCATACAATACCTGTTTCTGTAATTGGGTCACCACCATTAGAAGTAATATTTCCTCCTAATGTAGCAGTAGTTGTTGAAATGGAAGTAGCTGTAGGTGTTGTGACAGAAGGTGCTGTTGGTGTGCTTGTTGTAGCAGAAGCTGATGGAATTGTTCCCACAACATAATAGTTGTATGTACCGCTATTGCTTGCATTCCAGTTGTATGGAATAATTTTGAAACTATATTGAGTAGCGTAAGATAAGCTGCCAATTGTTGTAGATGTAGTTGCCGTATTCGTGATGATTGCAGCAACTATTCCATCTCCAATTGTATTTCCAACTGAATAAGCTGTTGCATCTGTTGGATTAGAAGTCGGTGCAGAAGAACCTTGTTTTTGTAAAATGATGTATCCTGCAGCATTTGAAATCGTACTTGCCCCATTAAAGTCAAGTGTGATAGAAGTCGTTGATGCTGCGTTAGCATTAAAGGTAGTAGTATGTGCAGATGGTTCTGTACTTAAAGTAATACTATTGGCAGGGTTACCTGTTCCAGTATTTGTAAAGTAATTAATTGTTGATGCTGTAACAGTGCCATCACTATTGTATTCATAAACTCTAACATAATAATTAGTAGCTGCTGAAAGATTGGAAACAGAAACGGAATTATTTGCTCCATCATAAATGCAATAATAACCTGAACTGCCTAATTGTGTTCCTTTACTACTCCAATCATTACTTGCTGTATATGCTGTTGCATCTGAAGGATTAATAATTGTACCAGATGTGTTTTCTCTCATAAACACGGCTCTTCTGCCTCCATTACCATTTGTCCAGCTTATGTCTAAAGAAGATGAAGTCGGATTAGCAAAACTTAAGTTTGTTGCTTGTGTAGTAGGCTCGTCAGCAAGTGTGTAAAAGGTACTTGCAGAAGTATAAGAAGTGCCTTGTGAATTAGTTGCGTATGCTTTGTAACTAATTTGAGTAGCCGTCGGTAAGCTTGTTGCACTGACCGTAAAAACACCAGTTGTTCCCGACCCTAAAATATCTGTTACATTAGTTCCATTTAATTCAGGATCATTGTTGTCAGCAGTTGAAGCCCAAACAATTCCTCTTGCTGATATAGATGCACCTCCATCGCTAGTTACATTACCCCCTAAAGTTGCAGAATTATTTGTTATTGCAGTAGCAGTTGGTGTTGTAACAGTTGGTGCAACTGATGATGTTGTTGTGTTACTAGACGAAGTGCCATAAGCAGTTTGCACAGCATCTCCGTTCAATGCCGCTACTTCAAAAGTATATTGAGTGCCACCAAGAAGCCCTATTATAGTTTTAGTGCCCCAGACTGCAGCAGTTCGAGAAATTGGTGTAACTCCTAGTGTTCCGTTTGCTTGAACATACTTATTAGTTGATGTTTCATGAATTACATATTCTGTAATGCTTGGATTGTTATTCTCATCAATTGTAATATCTAAAGTTGTGTTGGTTGGATTACTTACGGTTGGTGAACCTGGAACATTTGCTAAAGTGTAGAAACTAACATTTGCTCCATTTACAGTTCCGTTGGCATTTGTTGCATTTACTCTATAATTATACTGAGTATTTACATTTAAACCAGATAATGTACCAGTAATTGCAGTTGCACCAGTTCCAGCTGTAATTGTTGCTGGAGATGCAGTTGTTGTTGATCCATATCCTGTCGTTGTACCATATTCAAAGTTTATAGCAGTAACATCTATTCCATTATCATTTACTGTTGCATTAATTGTAGCACCTGTTGTAGTAACAGAAGTTGGACTATTAGTAGTAGTTGTAGGCAAACCTAGTTCCCCTATTGCAAAATCACCATAAACGTTGCTCACTCCAGTAATTTGAGTACTTGTGCTTGTTTTAGTCCCTAGCGTTGGATAAGACCATGTACCAGAATTATACCTTCCAACTACAAAATTAGTTGCAGAAGCTCCTGATGGAACATCCGATGCATCAAAATTAAAAGTTGGACTGTAAACTCCATTATAAGCAATTGAAACAATTGAATAATATCTTTTTAGAGCCTTATTTGTATTTATGGATGAGGTCGAAAGATTCGGATGATTACCATCTGCTTGTGAAACACCCACAACTAAACTGCCTGATGTATTTAAAGTAGTAGTATTAATTGTGACAGGGCGGTAAATTGATGCTCCTCCAATTTCGAAGGTACTAGAACCAATAGCCGCTATGTTTTTTTGTAGATTACCCGCAATATGTCCGCTTGTTCTACTAACTGAACCTGTCGAAGCGATGATTAACTTATTGCTTCCAGTTGTAATAATTCCATTAGTTAATGTTAATGTACCGGCAACTGTAACATCTGAACCTATCGAAATTCCACCTGCACCATTCATTGTTAAATTTCTAATAGAACCAGTAAAGGTGTTAGCAGGAATAGATAATGAAGAGGTATTGGTGAATGTCATAGTTGCACTTGCGTTACTTGCGTCAATAGTACCAACATAAGTAGAGCCATCTCTGTTGATGGTATTTCCGCTCAACGTTAATGTATTTGCCCCTACAGTAAGTGTGCCACTCGTCAAACTCAAAGTACCGCTAACTGTAATATTTCTGTTCAATGTAATATTTGCATTGACATTTATATTAGCAGGATTTCCAAATGTAGTTTGTTGGGC
>CAZNVQ010000041.1:0-16197 GCA_964576425.1 uncultured Flavipsychrobacter sp.
TTGACCTAAGGTCAAGTCGGTATTTATTTTTATCCGCTTTAAAATCTGAAATCAAAAATTTAAAGCGGTGAGGGCGGGATTCGAACCCGCGGTACGCTATAACACGTACGACAGTTTAGCAAACTGTTGGTTTCGGCCACTCACCCACCTCACCTGTAATCTGATGCAATATTAACTTGCATTTCAATTAAAGAACTAAGCGTTTCCGCTAAAGGACAGCAAAGATAATTGTCTTGTAGAATTAACAAAATAATTTTTGCGCTTTTTTAAATACTTGATAATTGTACTTTTTGTTGTAATTCGTGAAGCTGCTCTTTGTATTCCAAATCTGTGTCCATCAAGTTTTCAACAGTTTGACAAGAGTGAATCACTGTTGTATGGTCAAATCCTCCAAAATGCTCTCCAATGTTTTTAAGCGAGCTTTTTGTGAATTTTTTAGCCAAAAACATGGTAATTTGTCTTGCTTGTACAATCTCTCTTTTTCTAGTTTTCGCTAACAACTTGTCGTATGGAATATTGTAAAAAGAACATACCATTTTTTGGATAGACTCGATAGTCACTTCTCTCGCCGCGGTCTTGATGAAATTTTTCATCACCCGCTTGGCTAATTCTAAATCTATTTCTTTTTTATTCAAAGTTGCTTGAGCAAAAAGTGCAATCAAAGCACCTTCTAATTCACGAACATTACTTTGGATATTATATGCAACATACTTCAATACATCTTCTGGAATATCCAACCCTTCTTGACGCATTTTAACTCTTAAAATCTGTTGACGTGTTTCAAAATCAGGAGATTGAATATCAGCATTCAAACCCCAACGAAAACGACTCAACAATCTTTCTTGCATTCCATTCAAATCTCTTGGTGGCGTATCGCTTGTCAAAATAATTTGCTTCCCGCTTTGGTGCAAATGATTGAAAATAGCAAAGAACACATCTTGAGATTTTGTTGCATTGATGAATAAATGAATATCATCAACAATCAAAACGTCTATCAATTGATAGAAATGTATAAAATCATTGATTTCATTATTCTTAGAATGATCGATAAACTGATTAATAAACTTTTCTGCACTAACGTAAAGTACTGCCTTTCCAGGATGAAGTCTTCTAACTTCATTGCCAATGGCTTGAACCAAATGTGTCTTCCCCCAACCTACACCACCAAAAATTACAAGTGGATTGAAAGAAGTTGCACCTGGTTTTTGAGCCACATGTAATCCTGCGGAACGAGCCACACGATTGCATTCTCCTTCTACATAATTATCAAATATATAATTGGCATTGAGCTGTGGATCAATTTGAACGCGCTTTAAACCAGGAATTGCATAAGGTGTTTTAATATTCGATGGATCATCCCATTTCAATGGCATATCCACAAAATTATCATGCTTCGAATTTCTTGGATAAACACTTCCAGGCATGTTTACAGATGCTGGATTACGTTGAGGATTGCTACCTTCCATCAATATCCTATACTCCAACCTTCCTTCTTTTCCTAAAATACGTTTTATTGTTTTACCTAATAACTCAACATAATGCTCTTCAAGCCACTCATAAAAAAACTGACTTGGAACTTGGAGTGTTAATATATTATTGTTGATAGCAGCTGCTCGAATGGGCTCAAACCATGTTTGGAACGCACGCCAATTCACATTATCCTTAATGATATTAATACACTTTTGCCAAATAGCCTCTGCATCATGCGATGAATCACCAGATGTTGAAGTAAATATTTGATGTTCCATTATTTTAAAAATCTCTTTCTCTTTTGTATTTAATGCGTTTCAGTGATTGGCGTTTATTGACTAACAACAACCTAAAAATGAATTTATAAAATACATATTTTAGTAGTTGCTAAAACTAAAAAAACTTGAAAATATTATTTCTACTTTTCTTTAGCGGGAAAACGAAATTGCTAACATTTTGTTGAAAAAAAAAATTATCACCCTATTGTTTCTTTCCGAAGGATTACAGAATGAGCACTTAAAAGATTACCTTTTTTTGCTCTATCAAAAACAAAATCCAAACGTCCTACGCGAAGCCCAGCCCAGCCTACTTGATTGACTAAAACAGGCTTTTTTTCTTGGTTTTGAATCACAGTTGGTTCTTCTAAAAATGTGTGCGTGTGTCCTCCTATAATTAAATCAATATATTTTGTTTCTCGTGCTATAACAACATCACTAACCTTAGTATTTGCATATTCATAACCCAAATGTGATAAGCAAATTACAAAGTCACATTTCTCTTTTTTCTTCAACTTTTCAGAGATTTCTCTTGCTATTCTAATCGGTTCTAAATATTTCACTTTACCAAAAGCCTCATCAGGAACTAATCCTTTCAACAGAATGCCTAAACCAAATACACCAATGCGCAATGCCCCTTTTTGAAATATTTTATAAGGTTGAATTTTGTTTTCTAAAGGCGTGTCAAAGCATTCATAGTTAGCTACTAGAATTGGAAAATTAACATGTGGTAATTGCGCTACAAAGCCCTCCAAACCTGCATCAAAGTCATGATTACCCATTGTTGCAGCATCGTATTTCATGGCGCTCATCACTTTCATTTCTGGTTCACCTTTATATAAATTAAAATACGGCGTTCCTTGAAAAATATCTCCTGCATCTAGCAATAAAACATGCTCTTCTTCTTGTCTTATTTTCTGTATTAAAGCCGCTCTGGCGGCAGCTCCTCCCTGACCTTCATACTTACTACCATCCATCGGGAATGGCTCCAATCTGCTATGCACATCGTTGGTATGCAAGATGGTCAACTTATGTATTGCAGGAGCAGAAAGACTTTCAAAAGGGAATCCTCCTGAAAGCAATAAGCCACTTCCCCAAGCTGCTCTTTTTAAAAAGGTTCTTCTATTCTGCATAACTCACTCTGTTTTCAATTTTAGGTTCTAATTGCTTTTGTTGACTTTCCAATTTTGTCACATAATCTATCAGCACATCTCTCAAAAAAATACTTGTATATCTTTTCTTCAAAGGACTTAAAAAATCACAGTTATCACCACCTTTTGCCAAGTAGTCGCTCACCACCATTTTATATACAATGTTCTCGTTGATGGTTTTCCCATTCATTGAAATATCAATCGCTATTTTGTCTTTTATCTTATAGCTCAATCCCGCTACTGGCCAGCCTTTAACTTTTGCCATGTGTTGACAAAAACTGAGCAACACCGAACCCGGAATTTCAACAATCGTCAGCGTGTTATCAAATGGCATGAGCTCAAATAACTTACCTCTTGTAATTTCACCAGGCGGGATGTATGGTATCCGAATGCCACCATAATTAACAATGGATACCACAACGCTAGGATCGATATTTTGTGCAGCAAGCAATTGTGCATCTGCCATAAAATTGCCTAATGTTGATTCGGGCTGCGCTTTCGACAATGGAATAGCCGCATGACCAACAATCAAACGCATTTGTGTGTCCACACCAATTTTATAGGGAGCTAAAATTTTTACAATATTAGAATCAATTGCAGTCGTAAAAGCAACAACATACTGTTTATTTGTTTTTTGAACTACCGCCAATGGCTGTTTGCAAGATGCCACAGTAGTCAATCCAAGTAATAGCAATATCCTTATTCGCAACATGATAATTTTTTGTTTGTCAATTGGTTTTCAATTTAGCATTTCGCATTCAGACGAACAACAAGAATCTAAATTAGGTTAATTTGCAGCCAATGAAGACTATAGTTCGAAAAATAAATCCTAAAAAACTGCTCTCCCCTTTGTTGGCTTTCATCAAAGACAGTCGCGCTGTGGGCAATGTGCTTATTGTGTGTGCAGTGTCTTCGTTGTTGCTTACCAACAGCCGGTTTGGACTTCAGTTTATTCATTTGCTCGAAGCACCACTATTTCATTTGCCCAACAATCTTCATTTGCCAGACACTACTTTGCATTTCATTAATGATGGATTGATGGCTATTTTTTTCTTCCTTGTTGGGCTCGAAATCAAGCGCGAACTCTTGGTGGGCGAGTTGTCTAGCCTCAAGAAATCTATGTTGCCTGTTGTTGCTGCGCTTGGTGGTATGCTGGTTCCTGCGTTGTTGTTTTCAGCGTTCAATATATCCACTCCTTGGGCTAAGGGTTGGGGCGTGCCAATGGCGACCGACATTGCTTTTTCGTTGGGCGTGTTGTCTTTGCTAGGAAGCCGTGCACCCTTGTCTTTGCGCATATTGCTCTCTGCGCTTGCCATCATCGACGACCTTGGTGGTATTCTCACAATCGCCATTTTTTATGCAGGCCAACTTCATTGGAATTATTTCTTTTTTGCCCTAATCATTTTGTCCGTGCTTATTGTGCTCAATCGGCTGAAAGTCAATGCACAGTGGGTGTACATTGCACTTGGTGTGTTGTTGTGGTATGCGGTTTTCAACTCGGGCATTCATGCCACAATTGCGGGTGTGTTGTTGGCGTTCACACTTCCGCTTCAGGGCATTGCGCAGCTCGAACATCAATTGCATATTCCGGTCAATTTTTTCATCATGCCGCTTTTTGCTTTTGCCAACACGGCCATCTTGTTGCCTTCCGATTTTTCGGCGGTCACTGCGTCCACAGTGGCTTATGGCATTTTCTTAGGATTATTGTTGGGCAAGCCTTTGGGCATTTTTCTTTTCAGTTGGTTGGCGGTGCGCCTCAAGTTGGGCGACTTGCCTAGAGGCACTTCATGGCAACACATTTGGGGCATGGGCTTGGTGGCGGGCATTGGGTTCACGATGTCGTTGTTCATGACCAATCTTGCGTTCGACTCGGTGGAGCTGCAAACTATTGGCAAAGTGGCGGTGATGGCGGCTTCTGCGGTGGCAGGCATTGTAGGTTTTTTCTTTTTGAAATTTTTGTCGCTGAAAGAGAAATGATTTTTTGGATGAATTATTGGGTGAAATTTGAAGAAAAAAATATCTATTTCAAGTTATTATAATGATGATAATCTTTATCTTCATTTCTGATACTATCCAAAAAAGTGTGTAAAATTTAAAATCTGATTTTTGTATTGCAAAAAAAAACACAGAATAATGAACTTTACACAGGAGCAAATTTCATCAATTATGTATGAATGTGCAAAAAAAGAAAATGGCTACACTTTAGTCATGAAAATGATGTTAGAATCAATCATGCGTGCGGAACGTAATGAGTTTAACCAAGTTGAAAATGATAGCAGCAATGGCTATCGATTTAGTAGTGTTTATGCTCATGGCGGACAGTTAGAGTTGGTTGTTCCCCGAAGCAGGCATAACAATTTTTATCCACTAATATTAGCCATTATTAAAGATCAAGACCATGAAAGCAAGCGCATTGCCTATGAGCTTTACCAGGCGGGATTAACGACACTCCAAGTTGGAGACTTATTTGATAAGATATACGGTAAACACTATAGCAAAAGCGCTATTAGCAGCATGATGAGCACTGCAAGAGAAGATGTTGGGGCATGGCTGAAACGCAATTTAGAAAAACGATATCCAATTATTTACATCGATGCTACCTATTGGCACACAAGAAGAGGTGGTAGTGTAAGCAAAGAAGCCTATTACACCGTTCTTGGCGTCAAGCAAGACCGTACGCGCGAAGTATTGGCAATCGTCAATCATCCTACCGAAGGGTCAAGTAATTGGAAGGAAGTGTTTTTAGATTTACAATCTAGAGGTGTAGATGGAATAAACTTGATGGTTAGTGATGGAATTTCGGGCATCGAAGATGCATTCAAATCTGTTTTTCCTATGTCCGATATTCAGCTATGTACCGTACACCTCGCTCGCAACATACAAGCTAAAGTAAAGCCTGCAGACAAGCAACAAATTGCATCTGAACTAAAACAAGTGCTTGACCCATCAAACAAAGAAGACACACAACAATCAGGGCATAAACGATTCCTTAGTTTCCTAGAAAAATGGATGAAAACCTACCCATCCCTAAAAGGCTATAAAGATCCAAGATATTATTCCTATTTCACTTATCTCAACTACCATGTGGAGGTAAGAAGAATGGTTTATACCACCAACTGGATTGAACGACTCAATAGAAATTATAAGCGAACACTACGTATGAGAACAGCTATGCCCAATCCAGAATCAGTACTATTTCTGCTTGGTAGCGTTGCCATTAAACGAACAGAATACAATCATCCAATTCATCAATTTAGTTATGAAAATAAACTTTTTAAATATTAATTTATCTTTGGTGGAGATAAATAAATTAAGAGATAAAGTAAAAAACTCCATCTCTATTACCTTTAAAAGAAATTTATTTACATTTATAACAAAGCATTCAAAAATCAATTCTTACACACTTTTCAGAACAGTATCGTACCATAATTATTTATCAAGAAACTCTAATACTCTCATTTCATTCAAAACAAAAATGGCTGCTCTGAATCAGGGCAGCCATTTTATTGATGAGAATTCTTGTTTTATCGAAGCAAGGTTACATTACCTTGGTATTTCTCCGTATTGCCATCTTTCAATTCGATTTCGATTAGATAGATGTAAGCACCTGTTGGTTGTTCTTGGTCGTTGAATTTTCCATCCCAACCACGACCATCTAACTTAGAAGTTTCAAAGATGGTTTGTCCCCATCGGTTGTAGATGCTCATTTTGAAAGCGGTCAAACCTCTTGACAACAATTGACGAGGTAAGAAATAGTCATTAGTTCCGTCTCCATTTGGCGTGAAGCTATTTGGAATATCTAGATAACAATCTTTAAATACTTCAACGCTATCTGAGTTTTCACAACCATTTACCTTCACTTTTGCAGTGTAAATACCTGGATGTCTAACAAAAATTGATGATGTAGTTTCACCTGTATTCCACAACCAAGAAGCGTTTGCATTTGATGCGTTTTTAAAATCACCTATATTCAATGCTTTTCCATTTGGACACAAGAAAGTATCTCGACCTAAGTTGATGAATGGGTAAGGTTTGATAACAACATCTTTAGTATAAGTTTCATCAGGACAGTTTCTATAAGTTGCTGTCAAAACCACCTTAAAGGTTCCTGCAGTATCATAAGCATGAAGTACTTGGTCTTTATCAATGATAAAATTTCCATCTCCAAATGTCCATGTTACACCAGTATTTCCAGTTCTTAAATAATCACCATAAAAAGTAATACCAGTTCCTTCACAGAGAACAGAATCTGTTGTAACAAAAGCAACATATGGGATTGTGTCAACTAATATATTCATATAGAAAGTGTCATAACAAGGGATGTCATCTGTTACGACCATCATCACTTGATAAACACCTGGATTTGAATAAGCATGAACTGGATTTGTTTGAGTTGAAGTGGTGCTATCTCCAAAATCCCAGAAATAAGTTGGATTTGTACCAGAAGAAGTGTTGGTGAAAGATATCATTTGATTAGCACAAGCACTATCGTCGTCAACGATGAAAGAAGCTGCAATTGGGTGTAATGAGTTTATTGATTGGATACTGGAATCTTTACAAATACCATTATTCACCATCAATTTCACATTGTAAATTCCTTGAGTTGTATAGATGTGCGTTGGATTAAGAACAGTATCTCCATTGCCATCTCCAAAATCCCAGATGTTAAACAAATTCTGAATTGAGCTATTCGTAAAAAATACAGTATCCTGATCGCAGCCTTTGTGTAAATCAAAAGTGAAAGAAGCAACAACTGGCGGATCTGTCAATGTAATAGGTCCTACAACGTTTGAAAAGCAAAGACCTTTATAAACAATTACACTATCATATACACCGGCAGAAAGACCTGTCATGTTAATGACACCATAGATTGTTGAAGTTACAGTAAGTGGCGGTTGTTGCACTCCATTTTTTCGGTAATGAACCGTGTATAATTGATTTGGATCTAACAAGTAAAGACTGAAAAAACCATTGGTTCCGCCGCAAGTAGTTGGATCTCCTTGAGAAGCTGGGTAATTAGGATTTCCTGGGAAAGGATTAATGTTTGTAATTGTTGGACCACCGCCAAGAGTTACATAAACCGTATCACGAATTGTGTCTGAACACTTTGTTGTCATGGCAACATAGTAAGTGTTAGTTGTTGGTGTTACAGTTACAGATGTACCTGTTCCAACTTGAGTTACACCATTAGCAAACCAAGTAATGTTTGAACCTGGAGAAGGAACTGGTGCGTAAGGAATTGCGGTAACGGTATAGTTAGATGCAGAAGTTGGTGTAAAACGATGGCTTGATTGAACGGCTGTCCATTGGGTTGGGAAATTTCTTCCAGGAACCCAAAATGCAGTTGTTCCAGCGTTATCTTGAATGCCTTCGATAGCATTTCCACCATTCCAAGTAGTACATCCAGGAGCGTTACCTATGTGTACTTCAATATTGTTGGTTGTTTCGTAAAGGATTATTTGAAAAGACGCTCTAACTGCAGTACAGCTAAACATTGGGCAACCGCAGAAATTTACTACATATTTTCTGAACGGAGCTACGCCTAAAGTTGCTGCTTCAATCACACCTGGAGGAGTTCCTGTACCTGGGAAAATGTCGCAATAGTAACCCATAATTGAATTCAACACATTGGTATTACCAGGAATGGCTGCGTTAATTGTCCAAGGTGAAAACTGACCTGCTTGAGCAGTATTGAATTTTATGTATCCATTTTGAGAAACAATACAAGTTGAGTAATTATTTCCAAAAAAATTAAATGTAAAACCAATATTTTGAACCCCTGAATAGGAATCATCTAAAGCAGTATAAGTTATCGGAGTTAGAACTCCAGAACCAACAGTTGCATTCAAAGTAGCACTTGTGTTGGGGCAAATAGTGGTGTCCGGAGTAGTTATTGTCAATTGAGCTTTTGATTGGTGAACAACACCTAATGACATCAATAGAATCAATAACGACTTAGTAAAATGTAATAATTTTCGCATATCTTTCACGAATTAACTGCTTTTATAGACGACAAAGTGCAACAAATAGTTGGCACGAAACTCTAAGATAAAAAAACTTTTTAAGAATTTCTATTAATAAAAAATAATTTTATTTCAATTTGCTTTTTTCTTCTTGTAACACCAACATTTTGTCTCTTAGTCTTGCTGCTTCCATAAAATCTAAATCTTTTGCTGCTTGCTCCATTTGTTTTTTGGTTGCATTTATTAGTTTATCTAATTCTTTAATATTTTTATATTCAACCTGTTCATCAGCTGCAATACCGCCCAAAACATCAATTTCTTCATAATTCGTTTCAGCACCTTTGATATCAAGAACCGAAGTTTGTTTCATTATTTGGTCAATACTTTTCGAAACGGTTTGAGGAACTATTCCCATTTTAGAATTATATTCAATTTGTTTCAATCTTCTTCGTTCCGTTTCATCCATTGTCTTGCGCATACTTGCTGTTATTTTATCAGCATAAAAAATAACAAGTCCATTTACATTTCTTGCAGCACGACCAGCCATTTGGGTTAAAGAACGTTCATCTCTCAAAAATCCTTCTTTGTCGGCATCCAAAATCGCCATCAACGACACTTCAGGCAAATCCAAACCCTCACGTAAAAGATTAACGCCAACTAGCACATGAATTTTTCCTAACCGAAGTTCTCTTAGTATTTCAATTCTTTCCAAAGTGTCCACTTCAGAATGAATATAACGTGAATTAACATTAATTCTTTTCAAATACTTATCAAGTTCCTCTGCCATACGTTTAGTCAATGTGGTTACTAAAACTCGATCTCCACTTTTAACTCGTAGTTCAATTTCATCCAACAAATCATCTATTTGGTTCATGCTTGGTCGGATTTCAATTGGCGGGTCAAGTAATCCAGTTGGACGAACCACTTGTTCCACTACTACTCCACCGGTTAGTTCTAATTCATAACGACCTGGAGTGGCGCTTATGAAAACCACTTGATTCAACAAGGTTTCAAATTCTTGAAAATTCAATGGTCTATTGTCTAAAGCAGATGGTAGTCGAAATCCAAAATCAACCAAATTAATTTTCCTGCTTCTATCGCCACCATACATGCCGCTGATTTGAGGAATGGTAACGTGACTTTCATCAATCACTAAAATATAATCGCTAGGAAAATAATCGAGTAAACAGAATGGACGAGTTCCAGGTTTTCGTCTATCTAAAAATCTTGAATAATTTTCAATACCGCTACAATAACCCAATTCTTGAATCATCTCTAAATCATAGGCAACTCTTTCCTTAATTCTTTGTGCTTCAAGTGGTTTACCAATGCTTTTGAAATATGCTTCTTGAGCAAAAACTTCATCTTGAATTTCATGAATAATTGCAGCCATTTGATCCTTTGGTGCTACATAGAGATTTGCTGGAAAAATTGCTGCATGCTCCATACTCCCAATCCTTTTACCAGTCTCTATTTCAAAGCTTTCTATTTCATCAATTTCATCCCCAAAAAAAGTGATTCTATAGCCATAATCAACATAAGGTAAATTCACATCTACTGTGTCACCATTTACCCTAAACGTTCCTCTTGTAAAATCTCCTTGGCTACGATTATACAACGACTGAACCAAGGCATGTAGAAACGCATTTCTTGGAATCAAATCACCTTTTGAAAATCGCACAATACTATTGGCATAATCAGTTGGGTTTCCAATGCCATAAATACAAGAAACGGAAGCAACGACAATAATATCCCTTCTTCCACTGAGCAAACTTGCTGTTGCTCTTAATCTTAGTTTTTCCAACTCTTCATTTATGGAAAGATCTTTTTCAATATAAGTATCAGACGTTGGAATATAAGCTTCTGGCTGATAGTAGTCGTAATACGATACAAAATACTCGACCGCATTGTTAGGAAAAAATTGACGAAACTCGCCATACAACTGTGCTACAAGGGTTTTATTATTTGTCAAAACCAAAGTTGGTTTCTGAACTTCTTGGATGACATTGGCCACCGTAAATGTTTTTCCAGAACCAGTTACACCTAATAATGTTTGAAATTTCTCACCGGATTCAATGCCTTCAACGAGATGCTGAATTGCGGCTGGCTGGTCACCTGCTGGAGGAAAAGGACGAACTAAATCAAACATAGACAACAAATTTCAAGATTTATTTTCATTAAACACTGAAAGAACATTTTGATTAAATAAAAAACAATTCATAAAACGTTCGATTCAAAATAATAATTAATCTATGGTCATTGAAGCTTATCAGATAATAAATAATTTAAATCATCATAGAAAGAAATTAAACAGTTTACCTATCTTTCTATACTTTCACCTCGTCTTTGATTAATTTTAAATTATTATTTAGCCCCATATACATGTGTTTTAAATTTTACATAAAAGAAAATCGATTTTTAGTTGTTTTACTTGTTTTGGTATGTGGTTTTTTTCAAGCCAAAGCACAACCAACAGCCAACTTCACCGCAACACCAATAACTGGATGTTCGCCGCTAATTGTTCAATTTACTAATACGAGCACAGGCAACCCAACAAGTTATGCTTGGGATTTTGGAAATGGAGCCACCTCAGTTCTTCAAAATCCATCAACAACATATACATTACCTGGAACATACACTGTAACATTGGTAGCAACAAATGCCGCAGGAAGTAACACCAAAATCATTACCAACATGATTACCGTTTTGGGTAAACCTGTTGTAAATTTTTCAAGCAATGATACCGCTGGCTGTCCTCCTCTTACTGTAACGTTTAACAATAGTACAAATTTAGTGACTCCAGGTGCTGGAACATATCTTTGGAATTTTGGAGATGGCTTTACTTCGACGCTTCAAAACCCTTCACATACTTACACAGCTTCTGGATACTATAATGTAACGTTAGTGGCAACAAATAGTGGTGGTTGTAATTCTTCTTTAACCAAGCCCTCTTATATTCATGTGCTTACACCACCAAGTGGAGATTTTACAGCCAATCCTATTTCAAGTTGTAATGTGCCAGCAACTGTAAATTTTACTAGTTCACCAATTGGGACTGCGCCATTTACCTATTATTGGACTTTTGGAAATGGGAATACAAGTGCGGCTAGTAATCCGACAACCACATACAACACACCTGGAGTATATACAGTTAAGCTCATTTTGACAGATGCCAAAGGCTGTAAGGATACGATTACGAAAACAAACTATGTAAATATTGGCTCATTAACCGCTGGCTTCACGATGCAGCTCAATCCAGGCTGCGTGAATACTCCTGTTAATTTCACAAGTACATCTGTAAATGCAAGCAACTTAATTTGGAACTTTGGAGATGGTTCACCTACGCTGAGTTCAACATCGATTAATGTTAGTCATGTGTACACAACATCCGGAACATATTATATGAAATTAATTGCACAAAATGGTGCTTGTTCAGATAGTATAATCATACCATTAACAATTAATCCTAAACCGACAGCCAGTTTTACATTAACACCTTTCAATCCCTGCCCAGCACCAGCAACTATTCAATTTAATAATACTACAACAGGCGGCACTTCCTATGTGTGGAATTTTGGAAATGGAGGGACATCAACATTAACTAATCCAACTTACACCTACAATCAAAATGGACTGTTTAATGTTCAGTTGATTGCCACCAACAGTTTTGGATGTAAAGACACTGCATTTTTCTTAGACACTGTAAAAGTTTATGACTTAATTGTAGATGCAGGCGCTGCCCCATATCAAGGATGTGCACCATTAACTGTTAATTTTTCAACCGCACTTTATACAAATATTCCAAGTTCTGGTTCTAATTATCCTTGGCCAGCCGCAACCTATTTTTGGACATTTGGGAATGGACAAACTTCTACTTCAGCAACACCAAGTATTACGTATGTTAATCCGGGAAACTATACTATTTATGTTACCGTAACCACAGTAAATGGATGTACTAAAACAGATTCATTAATGGTGCTAGTGGGTCCAAAACCAACTGCTTCTTTTATTGCTGCACCACCAATAATCTGTAACCACAATTCAGTTACGTTCACCAACAATTCGTCAAATGCAACATCCTACATGTGGGACTTTGGCGATGGAGGGGCAACTGGTGCTGCAAATCCTAATCATATTTATACAACAAGTGGGACGTACACAGTTATACTTCATGCATACAACAATGGCTGTGAAGATGATACTGTAATGACAAACTTAATTACCGTACATCCGCCAACATCAAAATGGTTTGCAAAATATAATTGTGATACGCCTAAAAAAGTGAGTTTTATTGATACAGCTACAATTGGTGCAACTTCCAGATTGTGGTGGTTTGGAGATGGTGCAACTAGTACAGCAATTAGCCCGACACATACTTATGCAAACAATGGAATTTATTATGTTAATTTAATCACTTACAATAATATTTATAACTGCACTGATACCTTAACCTTGCCAGTAGAAATCATAGACCCTGTGGCTAATTTTAGCGCCAACGATACAACAATATGTAAAAATGAAACTATCACTTTAACCTCAACCTATACAGGTGTTGGTATAATGTATAATTGGCGGATTGGTAATGTGCTGCTAGCTGATACATTAAGTACAATAAGCTACACCTTTAACAACACAGGATATCACAACATTACAGTTTATATAAAAGATCAACACTTATGTTGGGATTCATTCAGGAGAAGTAATTATGTTTTAGTGGCAAAACCTGCTGCACAATTTGTAGGAAGTCCGGTTGTTGGATGCACCCCTTTAAATGTAACCTTTACTGACCAAACTGTTCCAACAATTGGCACTACGATTACATCTAGAGCTTGGACCTATGGGAATGGTAATGTTGCAACTGTTTCTGGAACAACGGCAAGCAATATATATTCCAATGCTGGATTTTACGACGTTAAACTGATTGTTACAGATAATATAGGATGCAAAGACACCTTAACAAAACCAGCCTATATTGAAGCAAGAAAACCAATTGCTCAATTTACTGTCAGTGATTCTACATCTTGCATTGGAACACCGCTATCATTTATCAATACATCAACTGGTGCATTTTTGACTGCAGCTTGGACATTTGGAGATGGAGGAACATCAAACCAATACAATCCAACCCATAGCTATAATCAAACTGGAAATTATACTGTACGACTGATTGTTACTGATGCTTCAGGATGTAAAGACACTTTGACAAAAACTGCTTTCATAAACATTTCTAAACCAACAGCCTCATTTGCATTAAGCGACACATTTGCAATATGTCCACCATTGAATGTACAGTTCACTAATACATCATTGAACTCAGTTTATAATAATTGGACTTTTGGAAATGGAAGTAGTTCTTCAATTACCAATCCATCTTCAATTTACACTAATCCTGGCATCTATACTGTAAATCTAATTGCAGTTAATAACCAAGGTTGTTTAGACACGGCAACACATACAGTAAATATTCTTGGATATGCTGGGGGACTTTCCTACACTCCTTTGTCTGGGTGCGTTCCCCTTCAAGTTCAATTTACTGCAACGCTAACCAATGTTCCATCAATAGTATGGGATTTTAGCGATGGAACTACAGTACCAATGAATGGCGTGAATACGATTTCGCATACTTACCAAACCCCTGGTGCTTATGTCCCTAAATTGATATTAAGTGATGGTCTGGGATGTTTAAATAGTAGTGCCGGTAATGATACTATTAAAGTTGATGGAGTGCTTGGAGGATTTATAACATCACCAGCTTGTATCAATACACCAGTAACCTTTACAGACACTTCATTTAGTTTCTTTTCAGCCGTTACGAATCATTATTGGAGCTTGAATAATGGTCAACAAACTGGGACCAATCCAACGATTACACACACTTATAACAACACAGGAAATTTTCCTATTGTTTTAATCGTCACCAATGGCAATGGTTGTAAAGACACTGTATATCAAAATATTTATATCAACCCTTTGCCTATTGTTGCTGCTAGTAATGACACAAGCATTTGCCTCAATGATATTGCAATACTTTCAGGAACAGGTGCATCAAACTATACTTGGTCGCCTAACACCAATTTGAGTTGTGTGAACTGCACAACTACACAAGCAAATCCAACCACCAACACAGTTTATACAGTTTTAGGAACAGATGCAAACGGTTGTTCTAATTCAGATAATGTGTCCGTAAATATTCAAAATGTAACCATATTTTCTGTTGGTGATGGCGGTGAAATATGCGATGACAGCACATTTCAATTATCTGCATCGGGTGCTGAAAAATACGAATGGACACCAATTCAATCATTGAATAATGCTCAAATTTCCAACCCAATTGCCTCACCTCACGTTACAACAGTTTATAACGTAACAGCATGGGAAGGCAGTTGTCCCCCTGATTCACAAAAAATAACAGTAATTGTTTGGCCAAAACCAATTGTTAATGCAGGCTCAGATGAAACCATTGTTAGTGGACAATCTGTTATGTTGAATGCAACTGGGTCCAACACCAATCAATTTATTTGGTCTCCTTCTAACACACTTAGTTGTAACAATTGTAGCAACCCGACTGCAAAACCACCTGTAACAACAATGTATAAAGTTGTGGCTATAAGCATCAAAGGATGTAAAAGCTCCGATAGTGTTCAGGTAAATGTGATATGCGATCAAAGTCAGGTTTTCATTCCTAACACTTTTACACCAAATGGCGATGGACAAAATGATATTTTCTTCCCAAGAGGTGCAGGCTTGAAAATTGTTGATAAACTTAGTGTTTATAACAGATGGGGTGAACTAGTATTTGAACAAAGAAATTTTCAACTTAATGATGAAAACGCTGGTTGGAATGGTAGCTATAAAGGTAAAGAAATCACAACCGATGTTTTTGTTTACTATATCGAAGGCACGTGTGATGGTGGTGAAAAAATAACTTGGAAAGGTGACATTAGTTTAATTAGATAAGCAAATTAGAGATGAAAAAAATACTTTTAACCGTTTCAATAATTACTTGCTTAACGAATATAAGTCAGGCTCAGGATTTTCATTTTTCACAATTCTACGAAAACACATCATTGCGAAATCCAGCATTGACAAGCGTTATAGGCAGTGATTTTAGAATTGCGGCTCAATATAAAACGCAATGGAGCAGCATTAGCCAGCCATTTGTCACTAATCAAATTAGTTTTGAAGGCAAAATACATGTCAACCAAACTAGTTCAGATTTTTTTGGATATGGGCTAACTGTAAATCAAGATAAAGCCGGAACAGTAAATCTCCAAAGCATTGGTGTTTATCCAACTCTGAGTTTCAACAAAAGTCTTGAAGATCAATACAATTCATTTT
>CAZNVQ010000041.1:16207-19698 GCA_964576425.1 uncultured Flavipsychrobacter sp.
ACACTGACCATTTGAGAAAGTTCAATTATTACCTTCTTTAACGTTTTTTATTGCTTCTTTAACTGATTCATTTTTATCAATTGGCTTCACAGGAGGATATGTTCAAAGAAATTTTGATCCCAACAAAGTGACAGTCAACAACCAATATCAAGGTGGAAGCTATGACCCATACGCAGCTACTGGTGAAAATTTTGGTGCTAATAAAATCAGTTATTTCGATTTAGGTGCTGGAGTTAGTTTTAGCAGTGGTGGTGGCGAATACAATCAAATCACCTATTTTCTTGGTGCTTCTGGTTATCATTTAACTCAGCCCAAAACCTCTTTCCTAAATAATGAAAACAGCAAATTAGCTGCAAAATATATTGGAAGTGCTGGCATGAATTATAGAATTAATGAAACATATGGTTTGATGCTTCAAGGAAATTATACTACCCAAGGAAAATATTCTGAGCTAATGATTGGTGGCCTTGCAAGTTTAAAAGTCCCTTCTGAAACAGAAAACAATCCTTTGTTTATTTTGTATATGGGAAGTTTTTATAGAATGGGTGATGCTATTATTCCTGTAATAAAAGCAGACTATATGCGTTACTCGGTTGGTATCAGCTATGATGTCAATGTTTCTTCCCTAAAAGTTGCTTCTGCTATGCGTGGTGGGCTAGAAATTTCCATTGTGAAAACAGGCATGTATCGTGAATCAGATAACGGGCGGACTTTGTGTCCTCATTTTTTCTATTAAATTGCAGCTTTATATTATTTAATGCAATTCCATTATTGTGCGTTCTAAAAAATCACTCTTTGTTGTCATTCTTTTTTCCATCGTTTGCACTTGGATAGTTTTTAATAGAAATGCTTATAGAGAATCTCCAGTTCTAGATTGGGACAAATCAGGCTACTATATTTATTTACCTGCTGCATTCATTTATCATGACTTAGCCACATTTTCATTTTATAATAGTGTCAACGAAAGAAAAAATTTCACTCCTAATGCTAAAGACTATGGACTGTATCCTCAACCCAACGGTAAAAAAGTAAATAAATATGCCATTGGCGTCAGTGTTTTACAACTACCGTTCTTCCTATTAGCACATGGCATTGCCTATTTAACCAATAGACAAACTGACGGCTATTCAACCATTTATCTTTTAGCTATAATTTTCTCTTGTATTAACTATGTAGTTTTTGGCTTGATAATGCTTAGGAAGTTGCTGTTGCAACATTTTAGTGATAATGTAACAGCGCTTGCTTTATTATGCATAGCATTTGGCACAAACCTCTATAATTACACCGCCTTTGAACAAGGAATGAGCCATACCTATTCCTTTTTCTTATTTAGTACTTGCCTTTTTTATCTCAACAAATATTATTATGGCTTTAAGCTGAAAGACGCTCTGATATTAGGTTGCAGCATTGGACTAATCACCATAACAAGACCAACAAATTTGTTAATTCTTTTAGCCTTACCGCTTTGGGGAATAACAACAAATTTTGAGTTGAAAAATAGAATCACGCAAGTCTTTAATAATTACAAATCACTATTAATCTGCATTCTTGGTGCTTCACTTGTTGTGTTTATTCAACTCAGTTATTGGAAATATTCTACTGGAAACTGGATTCATTTTTCCTATGAAGAAGAAGGTTTTAATTTTAGAAACCCAGAAATTATTAATGGATTATTTAGCTACAGAAAAGGTTGGTTGGTCTATAGTCCAATAGTAGTTTTCTCATTAATTGGTCTGATGCTAAGCTTCAAAAAAATGAGATTTCATTCCATTGGAATTACTATTTTTTTACTCATCAATATCTATGTTATTTTTAGTTGGCATCAATGGTACTATGGTGGAGGATTTGGTGCTAGACCATTGATTGAAACATTAGCAATAATGATTTTCCCACTAGCCTATTTCATCAAATCAATTTTCAAGTTAAACATTATAGTTCGGGCTTCATTTGTGGTCGTTTGCTTAGCTTTGATAACATTAAACCTATTTCAAACTTACCAATTTTCAAGAGGTGTTATTCCTTGGGACCACACCAACAAAGCCTATTATTGGCGCATCTTTGGCAAAATTGACGCAAGTGATGAAGATAAATCACTTATTAACTGGGAAGAAAAATAAATTAATAAGTAACAACCGAATAAACCGAATTCGTATCTAAGAACTTGAAATACTTTGAGGGCATATTTTTATATTCACTTGGACCCCAAGCATTTAAAAATACTCGGCTATTATTTGATCCAATTTCATGCATTGAAGAAACACTATCAGTAATTAAAATTGAAGCACTTCGTCCATCTTTGATGGTTGACAATAACCAAAATTCATAAGGAGTCGCCCAAGTTTGAATCAATTGTTTTTCTAATCTTGGTGAATTTTTAATTATTATTTTTTGGGTTTGAAATTGTTTATAAATTGATTCTAAAACAAGGAATCTTTCATGAAAATAAGCTCCAGAATTCATCAATCTTAAAGAAGCAGTGAGCAAAACAAATACTATTATTGAACGAACAAAAATTGGTGAGCATCTTGGAGCCAAATCAAATACAAAAGGGATAGCAAGATAAATTGCAATTGGACTCAAAAGATTATCACGATAATGAAGCGGTGTATCGAGGGATGGGAAACAAATATTGATGAATCCAATATGCAAAACCACAGAACCATTAAGCAGCAATAGTTTCAGCCAGTTTTTTTGCTTGTAATAAAATACAGAATTGATGAATAGAAAAATTGGAATCCAATAATAATTTGTCAAAATTCTAGCTAAAAATTCTATGTTGGATGCCAAAGTAAAATAGTTTGGAAAATGTAAATAGAAATTTTTTAATCCAGAAAAAGCACTTCGTTCATATGGATCTGGGAGCAATAAACCTTTCAAAACAAGAGCAAGAAAGAACATTCCAAGCACAAGAAATATGTCCTTTTTTAAAAATTGTTTTTGATAATGAACATGAAAAAATACCAATAAAAAACACAAAGGGAAAAGCAACAAAGCATGTGAAAAAACCAACAATGGAATTAACCAAAAGATAAGATTCTTCCGTCGCTCAATTTCTTGGTTCTTGACAACCCAAGAATAAATTAACAACAAAACTAAAATTCCAATTGTCAGTTCGGAGGTTATTGCAAAAAAGCTTTCTGAAATAATTAAGCTTGAAAAAAGCAAAACTACTACTGAAATCCTTTGATTTTTCTCCCAAAAAACTGAAATGATAAAAACAATTAAGTTTATCAATATAAAACTCAACGAATATACTTGAGCAACTATTGCTATCGGCAAAGACAACTTTAAAGCTGACAAGGGCAACAATTGAGAAAATATTGCCATAAATCTATTGTGAAAAATTGCAGGCTTTGCCTGTTCAGCCATTGAAAAAATATAAAAGGCAGCATCAGAAAAAATGGTTCTTTCTTTATAAAACACCAAAGACATAACAATTAATATCCCTATAAAAATGCTTCCAATGAACAAAACAAAACTTTTGGACAAAC
>CAZNVQ010000042.1:0-19332 GCA_964576425.1 uncultured Flavipsychrobacter sp.
AAAAATATAATACAATAAGTTATTATCGAGTATTTTACTATGCTAAAAAAGTCCTAGGTATAGTATTGTTAACTCTTTATTCCATGAATTCAAGAAGCTATCTGTTGGTTGGGTTGTCATTTCCGATGCATGTTTATTTAAGTGTTCGAGGCAATCAAAAACTAAAAATCAAAACTGGGAACAATTACCAAGGGAATCCAATGAAAACAAATTGCCTCAATTGAACTAGTCATTGGGTGCCTAAAACAATAGAGTCCTATCGATTGAGGAGAAGTTACCTTAAAGGAATATCAAGTAATATTACGAATAATAGCTTGTTGGCTTCAGTCATTAATTATTATGCGAGCGACGCCATATTTGGCTAATAGCGGCAATAGGTAGTTGAAAGTTCATCTGTTCTTATCTCTTAATTTTTTAGTGGAATTTTTTTGTCCAAAAAACTAAAAGTGAATTTTTTGAGGATGGAATAATTAGAAGTAATTTCAATTTTCAGCAAAATAAAATCCTTCTTGAAAACTATAATTTCAAGAAGGATAAAACAAAGTGTTGATTAAATTTATTTCAGTTTTCCTAAAGCTTCTGCCATTCTTTCAATTCCTGCTTTGAGTTTGTCGAGCGAGGTAGCAAAGGAAAGTCGAATACATTGTTCGTTGCCAAAGGCTGCACCATTCACCGTGCTCACATGCGCTTGATGCAACAAGTACATACACAAATCTTCGTCGTTATTGATGGTGATATTTCCATCAGTTTTTCCAAAGAAAGAACTGATATCAGGGAATGCATAAAAAGCACCTTTAGGATGATTGATTTTTACGCCAGGGATTTTGCCTAAAGCGTCAATCACAAAATCTCTTCTTGCTTTGAATGCAGCAGTCATTTCATGAGTTGGCGTCATGTCGCCAGTAAGTGCTGCTATGGAAGCTTTCTGAGCAATGGAGTTGGTGCCAGATGTGAACTGACCTTGAAGTTTTTCACAAGCTTGAACAATTCTTTTTGGTCCTGCCATGTAGCCAATTCTCCAACCCGTCATGGCAAATCCTTTAGACATGCCATTCACCACTAACACACGGTCTTTCACTTCTTCGAATTGAGCGATACTTTCATGCTGACCATCATAGTTGATGTATTCATAAATTTCATCGCTAATGATAATAATTTGTGGATGTTTTTTGAAAACTGCTACTAAGGCTGCTAATTCTTCCTTTGAATACACACTTCCTGTTGGGTTGCATGGAGAAGAAAACATGAACACTTTTGTTTTAGGAGTAATTGCCGCTTCCAATTGTTCTGGTTTCAGCTTGAAATCATTTTCAATAGGGCAATTGATGAGCACATTTTTACCTTCAGCTAAAGTGACAAGTGCACTGTATGTAACCCAATAAGGCGTTGGAATTATCACTTCATCACCCGGATTGACAACGCATAAAATGGCGTTGGCTAAAGATTGTTTTGCACCAGTGGAAACGATGATTTCATCAATAGCATATTCAAGATGGTTATCTCTTTTTAGTTTATTAGCGATAGCTGTTCTCAACTCGGGCAAACCCACAACAGGCGTATATTTAGTGAAACCATCTTGCATGGCTTGAGTTGCTGCTGCACATATATGAGCTGGTGTAATGAAATCAGGCTCACCAATGCTGAAATCAATAATGTCCGCACCTTGAGCCCTTAATTCTCGACCTAATTTGGCCATTTTCAGTGTTTGGGGCTCATGAACTCTGTCTAATCTATAAGCTAATTCCATATGATTCCAAGTATAAAAACGAAGCAGCAAATCTAACGAAGTGCTGCTTACTTAAGTACAGAAATTTTCTTTTTAGTAATTGATTAATTATTGGCTAGGTTGGACATGTAAAAATATAATGCAATTGAAAGCACAATAATCAATACAATAGCCACTGATAGGAAAGTGATGGTTTTCTTGTAGGCAGAATTGATAGTTTTTACTTTGTGTAATTCGCTTATATTGTTCAATATGTTTTCCATTCTGCTGAAAGCAGTTTCACCTTTAATTACGTAGTCATAGGCACCATATTTCATACTATCTACTGCAACATTAATTTTATCTTGGCCTGACAACATGATGACTTGCACAGTGGGATATTGTTCTTTCACTGTTTTAAGGATTTCTAAGCCGTTTTTAGCGTTTGGGATATGAGCGCTCAGATGATAATCTAATACGACTATCTCAGGGTTTAGATGCATGTTTTTCAACATGTCCTCTCCACTTTCAAAAGTCATGATTTCGTATAAAAAACGCTCGTTTAAATAGTCTTTCAACATCTCGTTCTGAATCGGTTCGTCGTCCACTAAAAAGACATAACGCTTATCTGTTGCCATAAAATCAAAATTCAATTTGGTAGAAAAATAGAAAAAAATATTTAAAACTAAAATGTTTTAAAAGGTTTTTTAATTTATTTATTGCTCAAAGATATATAGTAAATTTAATTTATATAATGTTTTTAATCATAGTTTTGCCTGATTCAACTCACGAAAAGCTTGGTCGCAAACTCTTTTCAGGTTGTTGATAAGCGGTGGAAGTCGATCAGAATGTCCTGCTTCGCTTGCTGTTTGTTCGATTAAAAAAATATGGCTGATTTCTTCCTTCACGCCCATGTATGAAAGTTGTGGTTTTAGAGAATGTGCTGCAATTTTTACTGCAGTAAAATCTTTTACAGCAAAAGCTTCGTCTAATTGTTTCAGAAGTTTTGGTGCATTATCCAAAAACATACCGATGTACTTGTTCATTTTTTCTTTGTTTCCATTGGTGAATTGATGTAGAAACTGCATATCAATCAGAACTTCGGGCAATGGTGCAAAGCTTTCTTCTTTAGGTTTAGGCTGTGTAATTTCTGGTTTTGCAATTTGTTTGCCTTCAAGCACATTTGCCATTTTCAACAACAGTTCATCGGTTTGAAAAGGTTTGCTTACGTATGCATTCATACCTGCTTCAAAATAAGTTTTCACATCTTCTTGAAGCACGTTGGCTGTCATAGCAATAATCTTAGTGTCTTTAGCGGGTGTGCTAAGTGTATTTCTAATTTGTTTTGTTGCAGTGATACCATCCATCACTGGCATTTGAATATCCATTAAAACAATATCATAAGCCGTTGAATCCACTCTTGAAACGGCTTCTTTACCATTTATTGCAATGTCAATAGTGATATTGGGCAACAATTCTTTCAAAGTATCTTCTGCCACCATTCTATTAAATTCATTGTCTTCCACTAACAAGAGTTTAATATGGTCTAATTGTTGCATCATGTTTTGATCCAAAACATTTTGAGCTTTTGTTTCGGTCTGAATGCTAGAAATTCCAAGCGGAACAGTGACGATGAAAGTAGTTCCTTTTCCTAATTCACTTTTTACATTAATCTCTCCATTCATCAATCCTACCAACTGTTTGGAGATAGTCAAGCCCAATCCGGTACCACCAAATTTTCTTGCAACATCTGTTCCTGCTTGAGTGAAACTTTCAAAAATTTTGTCAACATAATCTGCAGCAATGCCAATTCCAGTATCCCTCACTTCAAATTGAACACAAATAGTTTCCTCTCCTTTTTTTAAGCTTGTAGCCTTTACACCAACATGACCTTTTTCAGTAAATTTTATCGCATTTCCTGCAAGGTTAATCAGGATTTGATTAATACGTGTAGGGTCGCCAATAAGTTTCTTGGGAATGCTTGGGTCAATGTCTAATTTGAAATCTATATGTTTTTCTTCCGCTTTTAGCATCAACATGTCCACCATGCTTTGCATCACTTCGCGAAGTGAAAAATCAGTTTCTTCAATAACGATTTTGCCAGCTTCAATTTTTGATAAGTCAAGGATATCGTTGATGATGACCAACAAATTATCAGAAGAAAGTCTGATGGCTTGTAAATATTTTTTTTGATCTTCTCTAGGCTCTTTGTCAAGCAGCAAGCGAGTCATGCCCACAATGGCGTTCATTGGTGTGCGAATTTCATGACTCATATTTGCCATGAATTGTTGTTTTAATTGTGCCGTTCTTTCAGCTACTTCCTTTTCTTTTTGAGCCAATTCAATTTGCTGTCTTATTTGCAAGTTTCTGAGCTTGTTGAACGTGGTTTGTTTGAAAATTTCTTCTTTTAATTTTTCATAAGTCTTCAAATGATAAAATGCTTTTGGAATGTTGTTCATTTGGTCATATAACACTGAAAGTGTTTCATGAATGCTCATTACATCATGCTTTCTTGAATAGTTGTCAGCTAATCCGAAAGCGCTCTCCAAATGCAGCAAAGCTCCATTCAAATTTTGTTCTTCCATCATCAAAATCCCTAAGTAATAATGACAGATGATTTGCACCTCTACGTTTCCTAATTGTTGGGCTTGGCTGAGCGAGTGGGTCAAGTGTTTGTTGGCTGCTTCATGGTTGTTCATTTTACAATAAACCTTTCCTAGTCCGCTTTCTGCAAGCACATAAGGCACCGTTTCAGGCTCCGATTGTTTCAGGTTGTCTTCGAAGTAGCGTAGTGCTTCTTGAAATTCTTCTTGTTTGAAATAGATGTTTCCTAAGGTGTTAAAAATGGCTATCAATCTGATGTCATCATGTTCCGATTCGAAAATTGGAAGACATCGAAGTGCATATTCCAACGCACTGTCAAAATCATTCAAATCATATAACAAATTGGCTATGCTATGTAAGTTGATCGATTGCGAAAAGTTGTCCTCCAGCTCTTCATTAATGACAAGCGCATTTTCATAATAACTCAATGCATTAGCGAGATCACCAAGGTCTCTATAAATATTGCCAAAGTTGTTGAGCACTCTAGCTTCAAGTCTTCTATCCTTTATTTGTTTGGCTAAAAAATTAGCCTTGTGTAAAGTTTCTAATCCTGAGTCATACACACCTTGTAGCCAATAGCAGGACCCTTTAAGATTGAAAGCCCTTCCTTGTCCACGTAGGTAATTTATTTTTTTGCTTTGTTCTAAAATTTCATCAGCCATGGTCAAAGCTCTGTCCACATCAAAACTTCTAGTTTCAACTGCCATGTCCACTAGCTTATCAATTCGCTCTTTTTCGTCGGTAATTTGAGTTAGTTCGTGCTGTAATTGTCTTAGCTTTTGCGTTTCCATAAGTTCGTGTTGAAATAGTTGAAAAAATAAAACCCCTAGCACCAAAGCAAGGGGTTAAACCTAATATTTTATATGTAAAAAAAATAACTATCCGTTGCTTTCTTGCTTGCGATAATCTTCCAGACCTTTATCTTCATAGTTGGTGTAAACAGCACACCAATGACCGATTAAGGAAAGCGCCCAAGCCGCAATAATCCATGCATGCCAAGGATAAGCCCAATGATGTTCGCCTTGTTTTTTATGAATCATAACCATTACGACTGTTGCAATGGCGAAAACAATAAAATGAAGTAAAAAAGTGCGTTTTTGTCCTGCTGTAGGTGTTAATTTACGAGGCATCAGTTGTTGATTTTCAGCAAAGTTAACGATGTAGTGCCACAAAATGAAATGAAAAAGCCAAAAAAAAGCCGTCACTTTTCAGCAACGGCATTTATTGAAATAATTATGTTTTAAGCTTTAGAAACTTCAACTTGATTTGTATTTGTCAACTTACTGAAAATGAAAAATAGAACAATGCTACCAATAAGATCGCCAGCTAGCGTGTTTTTGTAAAAAGGAATGGCATCAATAAATGTTTTCGCTAATCCTTGAAGAGAATAACCGTTCCAACCTTCAGCAAAAAAGCCAAGATTTGAAAACAAGAAAAACAAGCTAGAAGCACCTAGAGAGTAGCCTAAAATTGAAATGGTATTGCCCAGTTTCATACGTGTACCCAAAAGTGTAGCAGCAGCCAAACCAGCATAAGTGAAAAACTGTGAAATATTGTAAAATCCAGGTGTGTTAGTAAAAAATTGGAAATAAACATCAGCACCAAATTGAGCCAACAGTGGTAATAAAAATGCATACCTTTTGTCTTTAATGACAGCACCGCTGAACAATCCAAGAGCCCCAATTGGAGCAAAATTATATAAATGTGCTTCGCTTAGAACAACTCTTGAAGTTGCAGCAATGACAATTAAAACAGTAGCAATTATTAAATTAAAGTATTTATTATTCATTTTAAAACTTGTCTAGATTGCAAATATAGCTTGGATACGTTAAAGTACAATTTAGATTCAATTGGTTTTGCAACTTTTGTTTTGAATGTCAAATAATTGTTGATAAAAATCTTCTTAAAATAGCAAAGCTGCCCCATTGAGACAGCTTTGCATTAAAATTAAAAAAATTATTTTATAAATCTTTTCCATGGCATTGTTTGTATTTCTTGCCGCTGCCACAAGGACAAGGGTCATTCCTGCCAATTTTCGGACCTGCTTGAGCTGGTGTTTTTCTCACTTGAGCATTTTCTGTGTAATATTCGTCTCTTTCATTAGCACCATAATCTTGTCCTGCACCGTCAATGGATTCTTTATTGCTATGTAATTGACTCATGTCAGTGTGTTGAGGTACTTCTTGAGCTGCTTGTGGTGGTGTTTCTTGCATTGGAATGCCTGCACGCAACAAGAATGCTATAATATTTTTATTGGTTTGCAAAAGCATTTGCTTGAATAAGTTGAATGCTTCGAATTTATAAATCAACAATGGATCCTTTTGCTCGTATGAAGCCATCTGCACGGAATTACGTAAATCATCCATAGCACGAAGGTGATTTTTCCAAGATTCATCAATCATCGCAAGAGTGATTGTCTTTTCAAGAGTTTGGAAAATTGGTTTTGCACCTTGTTCCACCGATTCTTTTAGTGGTGCATAAACTTGAATCCCTCTTACACCATCAGTAAATGGAATAACAATGTTTTCAATTCTATCACCATTTTGCTCATAAATCTGCACTAATGATGGATGAATTTGACTGCCAATATGTGCCCATTTTCTGCTGTATATTTCTTTAGCTTGATGATACAATTGATCTCCCAAAGTATTAGTATCGCTTTTACTGAAAGCAGCACTATTGATTTCAGGTTCAATTGCTAAGTGTTTCATCACTTCAATCTTATACAATGCTTCATCTTTTTGTTCTACAGCTTGCGCAGCTAAATCCGCACAAACATCAAAAAGAGCATTGTCAAGGTCGATAGATAATCTGTCTCCAAATAAAGCATGGTTTCTTCTTTTGTAAATCACATCACGTTGCGCGTTCATCACATCGTCATATTCCAACAAGCGCTTACGGATGCCAAAGTTGTTTTCTTCTACTTTTTTCTGTGCTCTTTCAATGGATTTGGTGATCATGCCATGTTGCAACACTTCGCCCTCTTTGTGTCCCATTTTGTCCATCAATCCGGCTATTCTTTCCGAACCGAATAAACGCATCAATTCGTCTTCCAAAGAGACAAAGAACTGAGAAGAACCTGGATCACCTTGACGACCAGCACGACCGCGCAACTGTCTGTCCACACGACGACTTTCATGACGTTCAGTACCGATGATAGCCAAGCCACCAGCGGCTTTAACGCCAGGTCCGAGCTTGATATCCGTTCCACGACCAGCCATGTTAGTAGCAATAGTTACTGCACCAGCAAAACCTGCTTCTTGAACTATTTGAGCCTCACGAGCATGTTGTTTGGCATTCAGGACGTTGTGGTTAATTTTCTTTTGTTGCAACATTCTGCTTAAAAGTTCAGAAACCTCGACAGATGTTGTACCAACAAGAACAGGACGACCTGCTTGACTTAATTTTTCAATTTCATCAATAACTGCTTTGAACTTCTCTCTTTTAGTTTTGAAAACTAAATCTTGTTGGTCTTTTCTTGAAATAGCTAAATTAGTTGGAATTGTTACAACATCAAGCTTGTAGATTTCCCAAAATTCACCAGCTTCAGTTTCGGCAGTACCGGTCATGCCAGATAGCTTGTGGTACATACGGAAGAAATTCTGCAAAGTAATTGTTGCAAAAGTTTGAGTGGCTGCTTCTACTTGAACATTTTCTTTGGCTTCAATAGCTTGGTGAAGACCGTCGCTATAACGACGACCCTCCATGATTCTACCGGTTTGCTCATCTACAATTTTTACTTTCCCTTCTATTACAACATATTCAATATCTTTTTCAAAAAGGGTGTAAGCTTTCAGCAATTGTTGAATAGAATGTATTCTATCGGCTTTGATGGCATAATCCTGTAATAGAGCATCTTTGCGTGCCGCTTTTTCTTCAGTAGGTATTTCAAGACTTTCAATTACTGTAAGTTCAGTTGCGATATCAGGAAGGATGAAAAAGTTAGGGTCTTCACCAGAGCCAGTAATTAGCGCTAAACCTTTTTCAGTAAGATCTACACTATTTTGTTTTTCATCAATAGTGAAATATAGTTCGCTGATTACTTTAGGCATATTGCGTTGTTGCTCACCTAAATAATAGTTCTCTGCTTTTTGTAAAATTTGGCGATTACCTTCTTCACTTAAGAATTTAATTAATGCGCCAGATTTAGGATACCCTTTGAACGCTCTGTATAAATATAAGCCACCAGTTTCTTTATCTGTTTTTCCTTCAGCGATGAGTTTTTTAGCTTCAGTAAGACTTGCGTTGGCTACTCTTTTTTGAATTTCAACAAGGCGTTCAATTCTTGGTTTGAGCAAATAGAATTGTTGCTCGTCACCTCTTGGCACAGGTCCTGAAATAATCAATGGTGTTCTAGCATCATCAATTAAAACACTATCGACCTCATCCACCATAGCGTAATGATGTTTTCTTTGCACCATTTCTTCAGGGTGCTGAACCATGTTATCTCTTAGATAATCAAATCCAAATTCATTATTAGTGCCGTATGTAATGTCTGCCAAATAAGCTTTTCGGCGCATTGGAGAATTGGGTTGATGCTTATCAATACAATCAACAGTTAGTCCAAGAAACTCAAACAAAGGACCATTCCATTCTTGGTCACGACGGGCCAAATAATCATTTACTGTAACAATATGGACACCTTCGCCAGTCAAGGCATTGAGGTAAGCTGGCAAAGTGGACACCAAGGTTTTACCTTCACCTGTTGCCATTTCAGCAATTTTGCCTTCGTGCAAAGTGATACCACCAATTAATTGCACATCATAGTGCAACATATTCCATGTAACAGTATTACCGGCAGCAGTCCAAGTGTTTTTGTGATATGCTTTATTGCCTTCAGTTCGAACATTATCACGTTCCAGAGACAACTCACGATCAAGATCCGTTGCGGTAACTTCAATTTCTTCGTTTTCTTTAAATCTTCTTGAAGCTTCTTTTACAACAGCAAATGCTTGGGGTAAAATTTGATTCAAAACCACCTCAATTTCTTGGTCACGCTTTTCAATTAGTTTATCAACTTCATTATAAAGGGCTTCACGAGTGTGTAATTCTTCTTCAGGATGGTTTTCTACTGCAAGTTTTTTATCTTGGATTTCAGCATCGATTGTAGCAAGATGGTTTTTAATCAGTGCTTTAAATTCTTGAGTTTTGTTTCTCAGTTCGTCATGCGACAAATTTTGAAACTCTTTAAAATATTTATTTATTTCTACTACAAGCGGTTGAATACGCTTAACATCTTTGTCTGATTTGCTGCCTCCAAAGAGTTTTGTAAAAAAACCTATCATTATTTTCCGTATTACATTAAATCACATGTTAGTGAGATAACTTATGATTTGGGGTTAAAAAGTTTAATTAAATCAAAATTCATGCTGTTAATAAAACCTGACAGCATGGCATTTGAAAGTTGCCAAAGCTACGCCAAAGGGGTCATTTGGCAAAGTGAAATAGGCTAGAAAAGGACTTTTTAAAAATTTTTGTACAAATCTCTTGTTTGCCAAAGAAATTTTTATGTATTTTGGAAACGATTTTGAAAAACGAGAATAATTATGAAAAAAACCTTCGTCCTCATTACAGCTGTTTTAGCTTCGGTATTGTTCGCACAAAATGCAAATGCACAAAGTGGAGAGCTTGTAAGAGTTTACCGTTGGTACAGTCCAGAGGATAAAAATTTTGTTACACTTGCTGAAGGCGAATATCAGGAAGGTCAAATTTTAAACTGGGGCTGGAAAGACAAAACTTTATTGTTTTTCGCTTACCGCACTCCTGGTCCAGATAGAATTGCTGTTAACAGCTGGTTCAATCCGGTAACTAAAGATTACATTACAATTGCAGAAGACGAGTTTAGTGATGATCAAATGTTGAAAATGGGTTACAGAGACAAAAGAACTCAGTTTTATGCAACAACTCGTCGTGGTATTAACACTGTTCCTGTCTATCGTTGGAAAATTAAGCGCAATGATGACTGGGTGAACATTCCAGAAGAGGGAGATACAGATGCGTATTTCAAAAAAGGATATACTCATAAAACTTTCCAATTCTATGGTATTCCGCGCAACGTGGATGCACCAATTTACAATCAACTATAATTTGTAAATTAAACTTTTAAATAAAAAATGGGTTGAAATTTTCAACCCATTTTTTATTACAAGATTTCAAAATTTACCTTGTTTTACAACACTTGCACAATTAAAAATTTAAGATATTGAGTGTTCGGAACATGCCAAAGAATTGGATGGTCTGAAGCTTGGGTTTGCCAAGTGACTTGACGCAATTTTCTTTTAGCATCTTTTGCCGCCATATCAATCGTTTTTAAAAATAATTCTGGGTCAACAAGATTGGTGCATGAAGCAGTCACCATAAAACCTCCAGGCTTGGTAAGTTTCATTCCACGAAGGTTGATTTCTTTATATCCCGTTATCGCTTTTTGAATGTTTTCTCTACTTTTTGTAAAAGCAGGTGGATCGAGCATCACCACATCATAGCGTTTGCCTTCTTTTACCCACTGTTTTAGAACATCAAAAGCATTTACAGCTTCGAACTTACAAATATTTTCATATCCGTTTAAGCTAGCATTTCGTTTAGCTGTATTGACTGCATTTTCAGAAATATCTAATCCTAAAACTGATTTCGCACCATAATGAGCAGCATGCAAAGAAAAGGTGCCTGTGTAACAAAAAGCCTCTAATACATTAGCATCTTTCACAATGTCTTTAATGTATCTTCTATTATCTTGTTGGTCAAGAAAATAGCCTGTTTTTTGTCCATTTAAAATGTCAACATGAAATTTCAGTCCATTTTCATTGATGATAATATTGGTGTCAAATGGTTCAGACAGAAACCCTTTTTGTTGAGTAAGCCCTTCGAGTTCACGAACTGGAACATCGTTTCTTTCATAAATGCCTTTTGGTGAAAAGATTTTTTGAATGGCATCCACAATTGCAGGTTTCCACTTGTCCATACCCAATGAAAGTGTTTGCAACACGAAGTAATCATTGAACTTGTCAATAATTAAAGCAGGCATTTCGTCAGCTTCTCCAAAAATTAATCGGCAATTTTCTACATAACCAATTTGCTTTCTGTATTCCCAAGCTTGTAATAATCTTTTATGAAAAAAATCATTATTTATCTCTTCGTTTCTTTCTCTTGTCAAAAGTCTTATTCTGATTTGAGATGCAGGATTGACATAGCCTTTGCCAACAAATGAACCGTTGTAGGAAAAAACATCCACTATGTCTCCTGGTTGATAGTCTCCATCGCTGTCGCCAAGCTCGTTGGCAAAAATCCAAGGATGCCCTTTGGCAACTCTATCTCCAATTTTCTTTCTTAAAAAAAACTTAGCCATTGAGCAAAAATAGCATCTTAATCAGGTTTTATTTTCGATTGCCTTGGAATCTTAATTATTTTTGTCAGATTCATAGCTCATTATGCTGCAGAAACTTATAATTAAAAACTACGCTATCATTGATTATCTGGTTTTTGAACCAAATAAAGGTTTTATTTCCATCACAGGTGAAACTGGTGCTGGAAAGAGTATCATTTTAGGGGCATTGTCATTGATTATTGGTGAAAGAGCAGATACATCAGTGCTTATCAATAAGGATGAGAAATGTGTAGTTGAAGCTTATTTTGATGTGAGGCATAACGAACAAGTGAAAGTTAAATTGATGCAATCAGAACTTGATGTTGAAGACATTTGTTTGATTCGGAGAGAGATAAGTGCCTCAGGAAAATCAAGAGCTTTTATTAATGATACACCTGTAACCTTGCAAGTGTTGTCAAGTGTAACGGCATTGTTGGTGGATTTACATCAGCAGTTTGGACATTTAGAATTACAAGATGCTTCATTTCAGCTTGAAGTTGTTGATGCCTTGGCTCAAAACCAAAAATTATTTGAACGTTATAAAAAATTATATAATCAACAACAAACCATTGCTTCTAAACTAAATGAATTAACGCAGCAGCATCAAAAGGAGCAAAAAGAAGCGGACTATCATTTGTTTCTTTTAGAAGAATTGTGCGAAGCTAATTTTAAGCAAGATGAAATTGAACATGCTGAAATTCAATTAAAACAATGGAGCAATGCTGAACGAGTTGTCGCTGTATTAAACGAAGCAAAGCAAACTATTTCAGAAGGCGAACAACCTATGTTGGCTAGTTTGAAAAAAACGCTTCAACAGATTCAAAATATTGTAGAAGTATTGCCTGGAGCGGCTTCTGTGAGTGAAAGGATGTTATCTGTTTATGAAGAGTTGAAAGATATTGCACATGAAATGGACGAACTTGCAAATCAAGTGGTTTTTGATCCAGAAGCATTGGAGCAACTCAATGAACGGATGAATCTCGGTTATCGTTTATTCAAAAAACATCAAGTTTCAACAACAAGTGATTTATTAGCTATTCAATTAAAATTAGAGGAAAAACAACAATTTAGTTTTGGACTTGAAGAGCAAATTAATAAGTTGACTCAAGAGTTTCACCAAGTCCATGAAGAAGCCACTAAATTGGCAAATCAATTAAGCCATTCAAGAAAGAATGTTATTGGCTCTCTCGCTGAAAAAATAAATCATTTGCTCAAACTTGTTGGAATGCCAAATGCTGTGGTTTCAATTGAATGCAAACAACAAGAAAAGCTCACGGAATTTGGAATAGACCAAATACAATTTTTGTTGGATGCTAATAAAAGTGGTCAATCACTACCCATTTATAAAGCAACATCTGGTGGTGAAATGAGTAGAATTATGTTATGCATCAAATCATTAATAGCAGCTGCGATGCATTTACCAACGCTTATTTTCGACGAGGTGGACACAGGTATTTCAGGAGAAGCGGCAATGCAAGTTGGCATTTTATTAAATCAATTAGGTCAGTCTCATCAAATCATTTGTATTACTCATCAGCCGCAGGTTGCAGCCAAAGGTAATCAGCATTTTTATGTATATAAAGAACAAGGAAACGATGAAAAAATTACAACCAAAATGCGCCTTTTAAGCAATGAAGAACGAGTAAATGCTATTGCATCGATGATTGGAGGATTCAATCCGAGTCAAGCTGCAATGCAGAATGCTAGTGAGTTGTTGATGGGAAAATAATTCAAAGTGCAACATCAATTTCAGGTTTGATTTCGAGTATTGCTTTTATGAATCCATTTTTGTCCGCTGGTGAAATTAACACGTAGTCAAATTTGTTGTATCTAATTTCAATTCTATCCATCGAAGCAGCTGGCGAAGAAAGAATGCTATTCGATTTTTTTATGCTTTTGATTTGCGTAATAGGAATGCTAGAATTATATAGAAAACCAGATTTGATGTATAGGTTTTCTGAATCAATATCATATCGTGTTGTCAAGAAAAGATGAAGGATAAACAATTGAATTGGTAAGATGGTAAAGCAAGCCCAACCTGCATTTCCATAAATCAAAATGGCACAAACAACCAATAAAATGATGTTTATGCCAATTGGGAAAAACCAATCTATTTTAGATGGGAATTTTTGTTTCATTATCTCAATCTGTCCATTGAACGAACTAATTTTTCATCTTTATTGATGTTGAAAATTGCCATAGCACCAAAAACAGCCGCAATGAAAGGAATTACCGAACCTGGAATAGCATATTGATCGTTAGAAATTCCTTGGATGGAAGTGCGTAAATGTGCAATTCGAATAATCATAATAGTTATGAAACTTAGGCAACTAATAACAAAAACTAGGCTCATTCTTTTTTGCTTCTTTCTGTCTCCATACATGAAAATTGCTGCCAAAGGCACTAAGGTCATTACAACAGCTACGATCAATAAAGGATAAAAATTATTAGCTTGTAGCCATTGAGCTTCAATTCCTGATGCTGTATTTACGTTGTATTTATACAATGGACTAATAAATAATGCACCACTCAAAAGTGAAGCAAGAAAAAGCCAAATTGTTTGTATTCTTTGAATCATATTAATATTGTAAATCAGAGTTATTGAATTATGTTTTTACCAAAGTAAGGTTGCAAAGCAGCCGGAATAACGATGCCATCAGGCGTTTGATGATTTTCAAGCAAACAAGCCATGATTCTTGGAAGCGCTAATGAACTTCCGTTTAATGAATGTACCAATTGTGTTTTTCCGTTATTTTCTTTAAAGCGAATTTTCATTCTGTTAGTTTGAAAATTTTCAAAATTAGAAACAGAACTCACTTCTAACCAACGCTCTTGCGCTGCACTGTAAACTTCAAAATCATAAGTTAATGCAGATGCAAAGCTCATATCACCACCACACAACCGTAAGATTCTATATTGTAATTGAAGTGATTCTAAAAGACCAGCAACATGTTCTACCATCTGCTCCAAAGTGTTGTAGCTTGAATCTGGATGAGCTAATTGAACAATTTCAACTTTGTCAAACTGATGTACCCTATTTAATCCTCGCACATCTTTACCATAAGAGCCTGCCTCACGTCTAAAACAAGGTGAGTATGCAGTCATTTTGATTGGCAATTGTGTTTCAGTAAGAATGCTGTCTCGATAGATATTAGTTACCGGCACTTCAGCCGTTGGTATCATATAAAAACCATCTTCTGTGATATGGTACATCTGACCTTCTTTGTCTGGCAATTGACCTGTTCCATAAGCCGATGCTTCATTGACCATATGAGGCGGATAATACTCGGTATAACCAGCATCAATGTTGTATTGTAAAAAATAGCTTATAAGTGAACGCTGTAATTTAGCTCCTTGCCCAATGTAAACCGGAAAACCACTACCCGTAATTTTATTTCCTAGTTCAAAATCAATTAAATTATATCTAGCTGCTAAATCCCAATGTGGCATTTTTTGTGCTGAAAGATCTGGAGTAGAACCAACCATTTTCACAACTTCATTCTCTTCAGGAGTTTTGCCTTTTGGAACCGAATCATGAGGAAGATTGGGTAGTTTTACTAATGTGTCGTGAAGTTCTTTCTCTATTGCGGTAAGTTTATCAGCAATAATTTTAGCTTGCTCTTTGTTTTGCGCAACTTCTGCTTTAGCAGCCTCTGCTTCATCTTTTTTGCCTTGTGCCATCAACTGTCCAATGCTTTTTGCAGCGCTATTCATGGATGCAGCCAAAGCATCGTTTTCAACCTGAACTTGTCTTTTCAATTCATCAAGTTCAATGATGCGATCTACTAATTGTATTTCTTTGAAATTTTTCTTTTCTAATCCAGCAATAACGCGGTCTCTTTCCTGTCTAAACAATTGAATCGGGAGCATAATGACAATTTACAAGCGCAAATATACATTTCAGAACCGCAGCATTCCAATTCTACTACCTTTCACTAAAAAAAATAGCGTACTATTTTCATGTAGCTATTTTAAAATTTCATAAAGTGTTGTTTATGGAACTTCTACTACATTGAGTATTTCATTAATTATTTGCTCGCTTGTGATATTTTCAGCTTCAGCTTCGTAAGTGATGCCAATTCTATGTCGCATTACATCATGACAAACAGCTCTCACGTCCTCAGGAATGACATAACCTCTACGTTTAATAAAAGCATAAGCTTTTGCAGCAAGTGCCAAGCTAATACTAGCTCTTGGCGAACCACCATAACTAATAAGTGGTTTTAATCTAGGAAGTTTGTAGTCTTCAGGGAACCTTGTAGCAAATACGATGTCCAAAATATATTGTTCAATTTTTTCATCCATGTACACTTCACGAACCAATTGGCGTGCTTGAATGATGTCCTCAGGTGAAACAACCGGATTGATTTTTCCAAACCCACTTGGATTCAAATTATATCGAATAATATGTCTTTCTTCTTCTTGTTTTGGATAAGTGATGACCACTTTCAACATGAAACGATCCACTTGAGCCTCAGGGAGCTCATAAGTGCCTTCCTGTTCAATTGGGTTTTGCGTGGCAAGAACTAAGAATGGCTCTTCCAATTTGTAAGAGTAGTCGCCAATAGTCACTTGTCGTTCTTGCATGGCTTCCAACAAGGCACTTTGAACTTTGGCAGGAGCACGATTGATTTCATCTGCAAGGATAAAATTGGCAAAAATTGGACCTTTCCTAACTGCAAATTTGTGCTCTTGTGGGTTATAAACCATCGTTCCAAGAATGTCAGCAGGCAACAAATCGGGTGTGAACTGAATGCGGGCAAATTTGCCTTGAATAGCAGATGCTAAGGATTTTATAGCAAGTGTTTTTGCCAATCCTGGAACGCCTTCTAATAAAACGTGTCCATTGGCAAGCAAGCCTATTAAAAGTCTTTCAACCATGTGTTTTTGACCCACAACAGATTTGTTGAGTTCCATAAACAACAAGTCGATGAAAGCGCTTTTTTGATTAATTTTCTCGTTCAGTGCCCTGATGTCGATTGATGATGCAACAGACTCCATATCATTTTTTGTTTATCCTCAAAAGTAAAAAGTAGAATGTAAAAATCGAATAAGAGTTTAGTTTTTAACTTTTTTTAAAAATAGTATTACTTTATGTAAAAATATATATTTGAAAAGAAGATACGAATACTCACTTTTGCACTCTTATGGAACAGTTTGAGCAACAATGGCAGGGAGTCGAAAAAATGTTAGCGGAAAGGTTTGGCAAGAAACCTGATATGGAAGCCATATTATTTTTAATAGGAATGAATGAGCTTGGAAAAATGCCAAACAGAAGTAAATGGTCTAAAGAACAAAAACAAGATTTAATGCATGTGGCAGTTTGTCATTTATTAAGTCTTCGTGGATACTTTGAATTTGTAGGCTTAGATGAAGAAGGTTGGCCACATTATGAAAAGCTATTTGTAGTTGAAGTAGGTGGAACTGAAGAACAGGAACAACTTTTGAAAGAATGTATTGTTCAGTATTTCGCTGAAAATTGATATCATTATTGAAATAAAAAAGCCGCCTCAAAATAAGAAGCGGCTTTTTTATTGAATGAAACGAATGAATTATTTGATAACGTTCAAACGCTCAGTGATATTTTCGTTATCAGTTTTGATGATTACATTGTAAACACCAGTTGCGATATTTTCAGTTGGAATTGCAATTACTTGCGTTCCAGCTGCGAAGTTTTTAGAAGGGATATTGTAAACAACACGACCTAAATTATCAACGATAGAAACCGATACTGAAGAAGCTTTAGCAAGGCTGAAAGCAAGTGTAGAGTGGTCAGTTGCTGGGTTAGGGAATAAGCTAACATTTGCGATACCGTTGTTTACATTACCAACGCTTGCAGGCCATGAAGCACGAACAGAAATAGCTTGAAGTACATCTTTGTTACTATTGTCTTGAACGAAAGCTACCATTGAACCACCAATTGGATGTCCCCAGAAATTGAAAGAATTCTGAGTTACATTACCTTGAGTGTAAGCCATACGGAAAGTGAATGTTTGTGGTGTTCCAGATGTAAAGTCATTTACAGTTGTACCATTACCGTCAGGGAACATAGTACGCATTACATGATAGTATTCTTTTTGTGAGGTTGTAGCACCGCTGTTTGTGTAATGATCTTCAATAGCAGCAACATGTAATTTGAATCCAGCATTAGTCAATGTGAAATTAGGAGTCATAGTTACAGTAGCAATCAATGAATCATTTGTTACAACATAGGAACCATCCATAGTCAAGAATGATGTCTTAGTTTTTGAATTGTCAATTTCAGCTTGGTTACCGCTTCCGCCTGGACCACCATTTGTGTAGTGATCAGGAATACCTGAAACGCCATAGTATCCGCGACGACTTGCGCCATGAGCATTGTAGCTAACATCGTTAAATGGAGAAGGCCAGTTCATTTGATATTTGATAATGCTGAAACGAGACTCTTGAAGGTTTGCATTATTTTGAAGAATCAACGGATCGAATGTTGTGTTGAATGAAGCACAAGGAGCACATGTAGAAGATGTGAATTCTTCAATCAAGCCATTTCTTGTTACTGGGTTACCAGCAATAGTGAAATTAGTTGATTTAGTGTTGTTAGATGCAACTGGATCAGCAGCACCGTTAACCTCAGTTAAAGTTACTGTAATCGTGTGAGGACCTTGAGCAGCATTAATTGGAGCAGTGAAAGTCAACAATTGCTTAGCAAATGGATAAATGTTTAAACCATTGAAAGTTTCACTAACTGCAGCACCACCATCAATGCTGTATTCCATTTTAACGCTTGTGATGTTTTGAGCACCAAAGTTTTTAACGAATACTTTAAGTTGTGTATTTGCAGCAGCCAATTTAGGGAAGCTAACTGAATCAATACCACCATCTTTTGCAGGAGCTACTTCCGCAGCTACGTTATCTAAGAACAACAAATATTGGTCTGTTGAGTTATCACGAAATGCGATACGAACAGTTTGGCCATTGTAGACATTACCTAGATTTACACCCTTCTTTGTATATCCATCTGCACTTGCTTTTTGGTTATACAATGTTGTAGTGAAATCTGCAGCTGTAGTTCCAACTAAAACTTGAATAGAATCAGTGTAAGTTGCATCTGGACAATAGTCTTCCCAAGAAATGACCATGTTAGGGTCATTTACTGTAAATGAAGGTGTAATCAACCAACGGTCAGCCTTTCCAACTGGGTTGAACCAAGATACAGTCAAAGCAGCAGAATCACCAGCAGCTTTTGCCCAAGCCATCCAAGCTTTGTTTGTTAAACCAGAAATGATTGCAGCATTAAAATTGCTTGCAGGAACATTTGCGTCAGCTTTAATCATCACCCAGTTAGCAGGAATACCGCCGTTAAAGTTCTGAGACCAAGCTTGAGCGTTTGCATTCATACTGCCGCCGAGGAGTGCGAGTGCACATGATGCGTAAAGAAGTCTTTTCATGTCGAAAAATAAATTTAGAATCTCGAAGTTAACGTTTATTTCAATTAAAGTAATGTCATTTTTAAAAAATATTTAAACATATAATATGATGACTTTTTATAAGTAAAAAAGAAATTGTGTTAATTCCTACAAATTTACTTCTTAGTTTTGCATTTTAATTCAAGCTCGGGGTGCCTAAAACAAAGGCTGAGATTATACCCGCTGAACCTCGACCGGGTAATGCCGGTTAGGAAAAG
>CAZNVQ010000043.1:0-19257 GCA_964576425.1 uncultured Flavipsychrobacter sp.
GATTTTAATATATCTTCAAGGTAGTTTCTATTTGTAATGATTCTGTTTTTTGCTTCTGTTGAAAGCTCAATATTGTTGCTCAAATATTGTTTTAATTGCAACAATGAAACATGGTCAGAAAGTGTCATGTATTGGTAGTATTTGGGTTCAAAAATAGTTGTTTAGCTATGAAAATATAGAATTAATTCCTTGGTAAAATACCTTGATAATAAATGGTTGAATAGAGTTGCCTTTCATCGTTTACCTTTGTTGCCTTAATTATTATAATATGGCAGGTAAAAACTATAAGTTAGCAACCAAATTAATTCATGCAGGTGTGTCACCTGATCCAACAACTGGCGCAATTATGACGCCAATATACCAAACCTCAACCTATGTTCAGGCTGCCCCTGGTGACCACAAAGGGTATGAATATGCTAGAACCCAAAACCCAACTAGAACGGTTTTGCAACAAGCGCTTGCAGCCATCGAAAACGGAAAATATGGATTATCATTTGGAAGTGGAATGGCGGCTACAGACGCTGTGGCTAAATTGTTGCTGCCTGGTGATGAAGTTATTGTTGCCAATGATTTGTATGGTGGAACTTATCGCATTTTTACAAAAGTGTTTGCACTTTATGGAATTAAATTTCATTTTGTGGATATGCAGAATGCTCAAAATATTGTGCCTTTCATCAATGGAAACACTAAGATGATTTGGGCGGAAACACCAACAAATCCATTGTTGAACATTGTTGATATCGAAGCGTTGTCAACTATTGCAAAAGCTCACCAATTGCTTTTAGTTGTTGATAATACGTTTGCCTCACCTTACCTTCAAAATCCATTGGATTGGGGTGCTGACATTGTTTTGCATTCAGCAACTAAGTATTTAGGTGGTCACTCCGATGTAGTTCATGGTGCACTAATTATGAATGATGCAGCTTTGGAAGAAAAATTAAGATTTATTCAAAACAGTTGTGGTGCAGTTCCGGGCCCACACGATGCTTGGTTGGTATTGCGTGGTATCAAAACATTGCATGTAAGAATGCAACGTCACTGTGAAAATGGAAAAGCAATAGCCCATTATTTGCGTCAACATCCAAAGGTTGCAAAGGTTTACTGGTGCGGATTTGAAGATCATCCTAATCATGAAATAGCCAAGAAACAAATGCGTGATTTTGGTGGAATGATTTCCTTTACGTTGAAAGACGATAGTATGGAAGCTGCTGTAGCAGTATTGAAAAAAACAGAATTATTTGCTTTAGCTGAATCTTTGGGTGGTGTTGAATCGCTAATTGGTCATCCAGCAACAATGACTCATGGTTCTATTCCAAGAGAGCAAAGAATTGCCAATGGTTTATCTGATTCATTAATCCGATTGAGTGTCGGCATTGAGGATGTGAATGACTTAATAGAAGATTTAGCTCAAGCTATTGGTTAGTGTTTGCTGAATAAAGTTTATACACAAGAAAGGGGTTGAATTTGCGTTCAACCCCTTTGTTATTATTTGCTTAAGTGCATACTTCTTTCTTTGTAAAGGTTACGGAACCAAGGGTCACGCAGATTTTTGATAAAGCGAATCGCTTCACCAGTGCTTTTCATTTCAGGTCCAAGCTCTTTGTTCACATTCGGGAATTTGTTGAATGAAAAAACAGGCTCTTTAACAGCAAATCCTTCAAGCTTTTGTTCAATGTTGAAATCTTTCAATTTCTTTTCACCCAACATCACTTTTGTGGCAATATTCAAATATGGAACGCCATATGCTTTGGCAATGAAAGGTGTGGTGCGACTCGCTCTAGGATTGGCTTCTATGACATAAACCTTGCCGTCTTTAATTGCGAATTGGATGTTGATTAAGCCAAGAATATTTAAGGCAAAAGCAATTTTTCTTGCAATTTCCGCCATTTCTTCCACCACTAGAGGTGGTAAGTTGAACACAGGCAAAACAGAATGACTATCGCCACTATGAATTCCAGCAGGTTCAATATGTTCCATGATACCCATGATGTGAACTTCTTCACCATCACAAATGGCATCAATTTCTGCTTCCTGACAACGGTCCAAGAAATGGTCGATTAAGATTTTATTTCCTGGTAAATGTTTCAATAAGCTAAGTACACTTTTTTCTAATTCTTCGTCGTTGATGACAATTCTCATTCTTTGTCCACCAAGCACATAAGATGGTCGAACTAAAACCGGATAACCCACTTCAGCAGCCACTTCTATCGCTTCGTCGGTGGTGTAAGCTGTTCCATAATTAGGATAAGGAATGCCTAATTCTTTAAGCATATCAGAGAAGCGACCTCTATCTTCAGCAATGTCCATATTATCGAATGAAGTGCCAATGATTCGAATTCCTTTTTCTTGAAGTCGAGCAGCTAGTTTTAATGCTGTTTGTCCACCTAATTGAACAACAACGCCATAGGGTTGTTCATGTTCAATGATTTCCCATAAATGCTCCCAATAAACTGGTTCGAAATAGAGTTTATCAGCAATATCGAAATCCGTAGAACCCGTTTCTGGATTGCAATTCACCATGATAGCTTCATAGCCACACTCCTTAGCAGCCAAAAGTCCATGCGTACAGCAATAATCAAACTCAATACCTTGACCAATTCTATTCGGTCCAGAACCAAGTACAATGATTTTCTTTTTATTGCCTTGTTTACTTTCGTTGAAAAGGGCATCGCCTGCCGAATAATTTGGCATTGCCGATTTTTCGAAAGTGCTGTAGAAATAAGGTGTTTTGGCTTCGAACTCTGCACTGCAGGTGTCCACCATTTTATACACTCTTTTGATGCCTAGTTTTTTTCTGTATTCGTATACTTCTTCAGGCGTAACATCTTTCACCAATTCAGCAATTTGCTCGTCTGAAAATCCCATCTGCTTGGCTTCTGCAAGCAAGTCTGTTGGCAATTTATCAAGATGTTTATGTTCTTTTATTCTGTTTTCCAACGTAACGATATCTTGAATTTGGTATAAAAACCAACGGTCAATATGCGTTAATTCTTTAATTGTTTTTATAGAAACACCAGCCGCGATTGCTTCTTTAATTCTGAAAATTCTATCCCATTGAGGACGTTTCAAAGTTTCCATCAACTCTTCGGGTTTCATCCTTGCTGTACTGATGAATGACAAACCCGTTGCGCTGTTTTCAAGGCTTTGACATGCTTTTTGAAGGGCTTCTGGAAATGTTCTTCCAATTGCCATTACTTCTCCAACCGACTTCATTTGAAAACCTAATGTATCATCAGCTCCTTTGAATTTATCAAAATTCCAACGAGGCATTTTAACTATTACATAATCTAAAGCAGGTTCAAAAAACGCTGAAGTGGTTTGAATGATTGGGTTTTGGAGTTCATCAAGGGTATAACCAATAGCTAATTTTGCTGCAATTTTTGCAATTGGATATCCTGTAGCTTTGGATGCTAATGCTGAAGAACGACTAACCCTTGGATTGATTTCAATAGCAATAATTTCCTCTGTTTCTGGATTCAATGCAAACTGAACATTACAGCCGCCAGCAAAGTTGCCTAAGTCACGCATCATTTTTTGAGCGGTATCTCGCATAAGCTGAAATGCCGTGTCAGAAAGTGTCATAGCTGGTGCAACCGTAATACTGTCGCCAGTGTGAACACCCATTGGGTCGAAGTTTTCGACTGTGCAAATGATGACTACATTATCATTGGCATCGCGCAACAATTCTAGCTCAAATTCTTTCCAGCCCATAACTGCTTTTTCCACCAATACTTCGTGGATTGGAGAGGCAGTTAATGCTCTCTCTAATGCAGCATCTAAATCCTCTTTTTTGAATACCAAACCGCCACCGGTTCCGCCCAAAGTGAATGAAGGACGCAGTACAATTGGCAACCCAATAGTTTGCGCAAATTCTTTGCCTTCTAAATGTGAATTCGCTGTTCTTGCTTGCGCCACAGGAACACCTATTTGAATCATCCATTGTCTGAATTGTTCCCTATCTTCTGCTTTGTCGATTGCTTTGATGTCCACTCCAATCAATCGAACATTAAATTTTCCCCAAATTCCTAATTCGTCCACTTCCTTGGCTAAGTTCAAGGCTGTTTGTCCGCCCATTGTTGGCAGAACCGCATCAATATTGTTTTCTTCTAATATTTCTTCGATGCTTTCTACCGTTAGTGGTTTCAGGTAAACTTTATCCGCCACAATTTCATCGGTCATGATGGTTGCGGGGTTGGAATTGATTAGAATAACTTCAATTCCTTCTTCTCTGAGGCTTCTTGCTGCTTGCGAACCTGAATAATCAAATTCGCAGGCTTGACCAATGATGATGGGACCGGAACCAATAATGAGTACACTTTTTATGGAAATATCGCGCGGCATAGTAAAAATTTCAAAATAAGAAAAGCAGTCTTTTGAACTGAAATTTTGAACGCTGAGGCGATTTATTGACCGGAAAGGCTGATATAAAAATCGGGCTCAACGCCCGAGGTGCGAAGGTATAGTAATTTGCTCAAACTGCGGATAGAACAACTATTTTTTTTGGAACACATAGGACTACTAAACATCATGTAACATTGGGGTTTAAAAATTGAATTGCACTTTTTGAGGAGATATTTTTTTTGAAAAACACTTATTTATATTATATAATTATGATTTATATTAATGCCTTAGAAACAACCGATTTATAGTCCTGAAAATGAAAAAATGCAGTTTTGAAAATCTTTTTGAAAAAAGGAAAAGAAGTAGTCAAAAACACCCTCTTTTTTCTGCACCTTTGCACAAATAAATATCTTAATCTCCTTCACAATTTCAAAATGGGATTATTCAATTTTTTGACTCAAGAAATTGCCATTGACCTTGGCACTGCAAATACACTGATTATTCATAACGAACAAGTGGTGGTGGACGAGCCATCTATTGTTGCCATCGACCGTTCCACTAACAAAATTGTGGCTGTAGGTAAGAAGGCAATGATGATGCATGAAAAAACGCACGAAAACCTCAAGACCATTCGTCCTTTAAAGGACGGTGTGATTGCAGATTTTAACGCAGCAGAAGGCATGTTGCGCGAAATGATTAAATTAGTTTATCCTAAAAAGCCTTTGTTTCCACCAAGTTGGAAAATGGTTATCTGCATTCCATCAAGCATCACAGAAGTAGAAAAGCGCGCGGTTAGAGACAGTGCTGAACAAGCTGGTGCTAAAGAAGTGTATATGATTCACGAGCCTATGGCAGCAGCTTTAGGAATTGGAATTGATGTGGAAGAGCCTCAAGGCAATATGATAATTGATATTGGTGGTGGAACAACCGGGATTTCTGTAATTGCTTTGGCTGGCATTGTTTGCGACCAATCTATTCGTATTGCCGGAGATGAATTTACAGGTGATATCATTGAAGCTATGCGCCGTTACCACAGTTTAATGATTGGTGAACGCACTGCCGAGCAAATAAAAATTCAAGTTGGTTCAGCATTGAAAGAATTGGACAACCCACCAGATGATATTCCAGTAAATGGACGAGATTTGGTGACTGGTATTCCAAAACAAATCTATGTTTCTTACCAAGAAGTTGCTGAAGCATTAGATAAATCAATATTTAAAATAGAAGAAGCTATTTTAAAAGCTTTGGAAAGCACACCGCCTGAATTGGCATCAGATATTTACCGTCGTGGACTTTACCTCACCGGTGGTGGCGCCTTGTTGCGTGGACTTGACAAACGTATTTCCAATAAAATCAAGCTTCCGGTTCAAGTGGCAGAAGACCCGCTTCGTGCTGTTGTGCGTGGTACAGGCATGGCATTGAAAAACATTGACAAAATGCAGCCGTTCTTGATGAAATAATCGATTATTTGATGTGCGCCGATGAGGTTTTCTTTTATGAAATAACCTCCTCGAAATTGTAGTAACTGAAGTGCGGAATTTTATACTTTTTGTTCGCCGATTTTTTAATCTCATCCTCTTTTTGGGATTGGAAATCGTGTGCTTTGTCTTAATTGCCCGAACAAATACGTTGCAAGGAAATGATGTGATGAGTTCTGCTAATGTTTTAGTTGGATTGTTATATCAAAAACGAGAAGATGTTGTTTATTATTTCGGGTTGAAAACTATGAATGACAGTCTTCTTCGCGAAAACCTAAGACTACGTTCCGAACTTGCTACATTACAAACTGTTGATACATTAAAAGATAGTACTGCTCAAATTTCTTTTGTTGGCAATGATTCACTTCATAAAATTCAATATGCATCGTATAAATTTTTGGAAGCAAGGGTAATCAACAATTCCGTTAATGCTGCTAATAATTTCATAACCATCAATCGAGGCTACAATCAAGGAGTTCGTAAAAACATGGCAGTGCTTTCAGGCTCTGGCGTTGTTGGAGAGGTTATACATGTTTCGGCAAATTTTTCTAGCATATTATCTATTCTAAATGTGAAAAGAAAAATTAGTGCTCAGTTGCAAGATGGCACCACTGGTTTTGTGAGCTGGGAAAGCACCATTCCTGACCAATTGATACTAGAAGACATTTCAAAAGAAGTAAAAATTTACAAAGGCGATAGCATTTTTACTACTAATTATTCTTTGTTTCCTGCAAACATGTTGATTGGAACTGTTTGGAAAAGAAAGGTCAATAAAAAAACAAATGAACAAATATTGTATTTAAAAAGCGCAACCAATTTCCGAAATTTGCAATATGTTTATGTGGTGGACGATAAGAAAATGGCGGAGCGCAAACAATTGGAGGCATTGACAAACGAGGATAAATGAGTATTTATTTAAAAAATTTTATACGATTTTGGATCATTGTTTTGATTCAAGTCTATATATTAGATAAAGTAGCACTGCGTTGGTGGTCACAGCCTTCTGGCTTTCCCATTTTTGTGCCTTATCTCTACCCTTTGTTTTTATTATTGTTGCCATTTGAAACCCCAGTTTGGGCAATGCTTCTTTTGGGATTTGGATTGGGCATTACGGTTGATAGTTTTTCAGATACGGCTGGAATGCATGCATGTGCTGCTGTGCTATTAGCTTATTTACGAACTAATGTTTTAAAAGCGCTTTTACCTAAAAATCTTGTTGAATATCCCAATCAATCACCCAATGTAAAAAACATGGGTTGGGTTCCTTTTTTGGTTTATGCAAGTTTTCTTTTACTAGTGCATCACGCTACGTTTTTCATCATCGAGATTTGGTCGCTGCAACATGTAGGCATTCTATTTTTGAAAATTTTTGCATCCACAGTTACTTCTTTGCTATTGGTGTTGGTTTATTTGTTGCTGTTCACCAACGAAGCGAAATCTTAGAAGTTTTCTAAAATAATCACCACTGCTCTTTTGGACCATTTGCATCAACTTGATGCCATTGACCACTTGCAAAAAATAAAAGTTGATAATTGCTCAAAGCTTTTTTCATGATTAGTCGATATTGATGACCAGCATCGGTCATTTTCATGCTGTAATGAACTGTTTCATAATTAACAGCTCCTTGATAATTATAAAGCCACCAACTTCCCCATTGATTTAGGGTCACCAATAAACTACTATCATTGATTAAAGTGATGTGCGCACCATCCCAAAATGAATTCATGTTGAATCCTGCTACTTCAGCAATCACATTATCTTTCTTACCACAAAACAATTGCTGTTGTTGGTAAATGCTTATTTCATTGCTTGCATTGAGCATTCGAATACCTTGAAAGTATGTTGGTAAATTCAATAAAATTATAGGTTGATTGTTTTTTGTTTTTTCAATATTCAATGCTTTGTATTGCAAGCTAGCAGCGTTTTGCCAATGATTAATTTGCTTCACTGTTATTGAAATAAAAACTATGAAAATAAAGGAAATTAAATACCAATTCTTTTTATGCCACTTGAAAAAAGAAGTTATAACCATACCGATGCCAACATAGGCGAAAAGAGATAATTGATAACATCTTCGGCTGTTGTAAAATGTAAATAAATCATCGAAATAAATGGGTGAAATAAGAAGCAAGCAACAAAAAATGCTGGCTAAAAAAAATAGTATCAATCTGTTTTTATCCTTTAGTTTTTTCCATCTCAAAACACCTAATGCCAACATTAGAAAATAGGAAAATAAAAAAACTCGAGAAACGATTTTATCATCAAAACAATGAAAAAGACTCATTCGCAAATCGTAGTCCCAGAAATTAGAGAACAGAATTAAACTGCTCAGATAGCGCATCATTTTAGCAGCAACTTGGAGCCAATCAAAAACAAAACTATCTGAACCACCATAATGTGCCACCCAATGACCAAAACAAATGCGATACAAAATAAGGTGTGCTGTAAACATCAAAAAAGCAGGAACGACAATATTTTTAAATGCATTTTTTGATGGAATAATTCTCGAATATCCGATGCACAAAAAAAGGAGAAAGAACGGAGTAGTGTAAAAGAGTTCAATTGAAAAGGCGCTGAGCATCATCAAAATAAAGGACAACCAAACTTGTCTTTTTTGAGGTTTTAATAGATAATCTTGACACAAATTCAGTATAAAAAATTGCATGAAAATGCCCACCAAATAATGATAGCCTGCTTTCCATATTGTGACTTCAGTAATGTGTGGATTGATAAGCCAAAACCCAACACTCAAAAGGGCTACAAGCCTTGCTTGTGGTAAATTAAAAGATAAAAATAATCTTTTGAAAAATCGAAAAGCCAGTGCCCCATTTAAGGCATGAAGAAAAGTGAATAGCAAAAACCAAAGCAAAAAATTGGTTTTAAAAAAAGTAATCAACAACCATAATTGCAGCTGTGTCCATTGATAAAAACTGATAACATCCGCATTTTTTCGATTCAGGAAATCAACAAAAGAAAGTTGACGGTAGTCATGAAACAAGCTTATGACTTCACCCATAAATCCTGCACGATAAGCAGGACTATAAAGTAGAACAATGATTAACCAAAAACCAAGCCCAACAAAGCTTGTTTTGCTCCATTTAATTTGACTTATTTTTCCCATGAACGAAGCGAAAGATAATTAATTTGTCATGGAAATGGATTCAAAATAACTTTATGATCGAGTCACACAAAGCATCATGTTTTCCCAAAGCACATTGGCTGTTTTGTCCCATTGAAACTTTTCAACTTGTGCTGGTGCCGCAGCAATGAGTTGAGAACGCTTTTGTTCATCTTTATAAATGATTTCCATTTTGGCGGCAATGTCTTCTGGATTTTTTGGGTCAACCAAAAGTGCTGCATCCCCAGCCACTTCGGGCATTGAAGATGTGTTGCTCACCACGCCAGGAACATTACATTGCAAAGCTTCTAATATAGGAATGCCAAATCCTTCAAATAATGACGCATAAACCAAAGCGTAGGCGCCACCTATGACCTTCGGCAGTTCGTCAACATTCAAATAACCCACCCATTTCACGTCTTTTTTATAGGGCATTTCTTCTCGCATGGATGCAATTTCTTCATAGTTCCAAGCCATTCTGCCCACAATCACCAACTTCATATTGCTTCTTTGGCGCTTCTTAAACAATATGAAAGCTTTTAACAGATTGACCACATTTTTTCTAGGATGCAAAGCACCTGCAAAAACAAAATATTCACAGCCATCGGCATATTGCTGTTTCACAGCCGTTTTTTCATCCCAAGTCAAAGGGCGATATTCTTCGTGCGCTCCATTGTAGGAAACTGCAATTTTTTCAGGATTGATATTGTATTTTGTTGAAATGTCATCTTTAGAAAAACTGGAGACAGTTACAATTCTTTTTGCTTTAGCAGCATAAAGCGGTGAGTATTTTCGATAATAAAATTGATGGCTTTTTTTCATGTGCTCAGGAAAATGCTCGAAAGCCAAATCATGCATCACCACACAAGTTGGCACTTTTGTACGCAAAGACATCAAACCGTCTGTGGATAAAAACAAATCAATTTTATATTTTTTCAATATAAAAGGAATGCTAATTTCAAACCAAGTGTAAAATAATATGGGATGTCGTGCCTGTGGTCCAATCACTATTGGCGTCACGTTGTCTGCAAAAACAAAGGATGGGTCGAAAGGTCTGTCAAATATGAAAAAAAACTGATGTTCAGGATGAGCGCCAACAATTCTTCTCAGAGTTTCATTCGTAAACCATCCAATTCCTTCTAATTTCCCTTTTAATAAAAGTCTTGTATTTACTGCGATGCGCATTGGGCACAAAAATATAATTTTACTGACTCAAAAGTCACACCAAAAAATTCATTTTAGGCATGCGCCGTTTTTTTGCTCAAAATTTGTTGTTCATGATTGGTCTCAACCTCTTGGTGAAACCATTTTGGATTTTCATGATCGACCGCACGGTGCAAAACAAAGTTGGTCATGCTTCTTACGGCATCTATCAAGCTTTGGTGAATTTAGGTTTGGTGTTTCAGATATTATTAGATTTTGGTATAAATAATTACAACAGCACCGCCCTTGCACAAGAGCCTAAGCAAATCAATAAGCTTTTTCCTGCCATGCTATCAGCAAGAGCAGTTTTGGGAATAGTGTATATAATTATTGTTTTATGTATTTCTTTGGCTTTGGGTTACAGAGGTTGGCAATTAGCTTTATTAATGGGCATTTTGTTTACTCAATTTGCCAATGCAATTCTTCAGTTTATTCGTAGTAATGTAAATGGTTTACATTTTTTCAAAGCTGATGGCTTGCTCTCCATTTCCGATCGCTTATTGATGATTTTCATATGTGGAGCTTTGTTGTGGTTGCCTTCAACGGCTTCCAATTTCAAAATCGAATGGTTCGTTTGGGCGCAATTGGTATCCTATAGTTTGGCAGTTTTGGTGGGCATATTGGTGTTGAAAAAACTAACTGAGGTAAAAATTCGATTTTCATTTAATGGAAAAAGAGTTGGTCAAATTGTGCGAAAAAGTTTGCCTTATGCATTGTTGATTTTCCTAATGAGTATATACACCAGAATTGATATGATGTTAGTGGAAAGAATGTGTGGTGCTGAAGGAAGCGAACAAGCTGGAGTTTATGCAGCTGCCTATCGTTTGTTGGATGTGGGCAACATGTTTGGATTGATGTTTGCGGGCATGTTGTTGCCCTTGTTTGGTAGGATTTTGTCCAAAGGGCAATCTGTGGCGCCAATTGTTCAGTTTTCGGTCAACTTGTTAATACCTGTTTCTATTTTGGTGGCAGTTACGAGTTTTTTCTTCAATTCGTCCATCATGCATATGCTTTATCGAAATGTTTCAGATTTGGACATCCAAGTATTTACCTACTTGATGTTGGCATTTCCAGCATTTAGCCTCAGCAATATTTACAGCACTTTGCTTACTGCGAAAGGAGATTTGAAATCCTTGAATATCATCGCGCTTTTGGGTGTTGTTATCAATATTGGTTTGAATATAATATTGATACCAAAATATCAATCTTTGGGTGCTGCTATTTCAGCATTGGTGACACAATCAATTTTATCAATATTATTTTTAATATATGCAAGTAAAAAAGCACAGCTTGCATTTAGATGGAAAAGATTGCTTTTGTTTTTGGTTTACGCGCTAGCCTTGATAATTACAGCAAACTTGGTGCAACAATTATCAATTTCTTGGTTGTTTCAAACCGGAATTTTAGTTGGTTTTGGTATTGTTTTATTGCTTGTTTTGCGCTTTTTAGACCTGAGCAAAGTTGGTTTGTTGTTTTCGGGCAATGAAAAATCTTGAGGAAAGATATTAGAGTGTAGTGGTTGAAATCTTTGTTTATTAGAAAAGCTATTAGATTTTTTTTGCAACATAAATACAGGTTAAAGATATTTATCTACCTTGTTTGTGTAAATATTATTTTTTAAGCCAACTAAAAAAAAAGAATTTTCGTCTAATATTTTAAATAAATTTATGAGATTAACAAAAGTTGCTCGAATCATATTTGTTGTTATTTTATGTTTAATGAACTATTTGGGAAAATCCCAGAATAGTTTTTTGCAAATTGATTCAATGAATATGAATCACACATCAAATTGTTTACTTCCAGACTCAACCAATATTTATGCAACTTGTACTGTTTATTTTGGTAATCTCGGCGATTCAATTTTATTCAAAATTACTTTTGGTGATGGAACAGATACTTCGTACAAAAGAAATGTTTATAATTTTAATTTTACTTCATACTATTATATTTCGGTCCCACATAAATACACTTCTTCAGGTAGTTTCACGCCTACAATTAAAGCTTCACTGATGAGTGGCATGTCAGATTCTGTGACTTTGCAAACTTTTACACTTTCTAATTCTTGCTCTAGTGTTTGGGGAAAAATATATCTTGACTCAAACGCCAACTGCATTTATGACAACGGCGAATATAGTCAGCCTATGCAATTGATGAGGGCAATTAATCTACAATCAAATGATACCACTTACACCTATTCAAACAATAACGGTGATTATCATTTTTCTTTAAACGCTGGTAATTATTTAATTAACCCAACTAATACATTAGCTATTGCTCCTGCTAACATTGTATGTCCACAAAATTGGAATGTAGTAGTTGTGCCAGGCAACACGTATTATAAAGAATTTGGATTAGATTATGATTCAACTTTATATGATTACTATTTTAACTTTACTTCGTATAATGTCACACCAGGACAATACAGAAATCTTTTACTATCATTTCAAACAAATTCACCATATTTCAATGCATCCAATGGAACGCTAAATGTAATCCTTCCTTCTCAGTTAAGTTATATTACTTCGAATCCTTTACCAGATACTATTTTAGGCAATGTGTTCAGATGGGATTTTGATAGCATTACAAACTGGAATCAATTTTTTGTGAATGTTTTGTATTACTGCGATTCCGCCATCAATTTAGGGGATACTTTTTGCATTCCAATTTTTCTCACACTATCAACGCCTGATATGGATTCTAGTAATAATGGTTTTACAAATTGTGTTATTGCTGGGGCTTCATATGATCCAAATGAGAAAATTGTTTCACCAAAAGGAAAAGGAACATCAGGTGAAATACCAAATGATACTAGATTAACTTATAGAATAAATTTCCAAAACACTGGAACCAACACCGCCTATAACATCAAAGTCAAAGACAGTTTGGATAAAGATTTAAACCTTGAAACACTTCAAATCAGAGGAGCAAGTCACCCTTTTACCGTTAATTTTGAAAATAGTAGAGAACTTGTTTTTAGTTTTAATAATATTTTCTTACCAGATAGCAATGCAAATGAACCTATGAGTCATGGTTATGTGGAATATTCCATTAAACTAAATGACAGTCTTGCCGATGGAACAAAAATTGAAAATACAGCACGAATATATTTCGATTATAATAGTCCAGTGGTTACGAACACTACCTTGAACACCATCATTCATCCACAAAGTATTCAAACCTTACATCATGGAAATCTTGATGCGATTATAGCTCCAAATCCTGCCAATAATTTTGTAGAAATTGCTGTGATGAATAACAAAAAAATCACTGTTGATTTGATGGATATATATGGACGTGTTTTAAGAAAGGCAAATGCTAACGAAAAAATGATTCTTCAATTAAATGACCTTATTTCTGGAATTTATTTAATCCGAATTTATGACAATGAAGGTAATTCCATTTCGAGCAGGTTATTGATTGAATAACGAAAAAACAGCATTTCCCTATTTGTTGAAGTTGGTCTCTATCAAAGTTGCATTGGACAATTTTAAATTTTAAAACTCAAAAAAAACTTAATCCCAAAAGCATAGTTACACATAGAAATATATTTAAATTTAATGCGTTTCAAAATAATTTTAACTGCTCAGTTTTTCTCCTCACTGTTTTTTGTTGTTGATATCTTATTTCCTTCCTTAATTTAGCAAAACTAAACTACTTTTGCGCCGCTATGCTTTTATTGCAAATCGACTGGCTTTTTATCGTAGAAAAAATTGCGTTAATCACCATCATTTTATTGGTGTCTTTGGGCATTGCTGCCTACGCCACTTGGGGCGAACGCAAGGTGGCTGCAATCATGCAAGACCGTATCGGTCCTGCACGAGCAGGGATTTTTGGATTGATGCAGCCTTTGGCTGATGGCTTGAAATTGTTTTTCAAGGAAGAAATCATTCCTCAAAACTCCACAAAGTTTATCTTTATTTTCGGTCCTGCTTTGTTCATGGTCACAGCACTGATGACAAGTGCAGTCATTCCTTGGGGTCCTTCATTCGAAGTGGCTGGAAGAATGGTTTCGCTTCAGGTTGCCGACATCAATATTGGCATTCTTTTCGTCTTTGGTGTTGTAAGCCTTGGTGTTTATGGCATCATGTTGGGCGGTTGGGCATCCAACAATAAATATTCTTTGTTGAGTAGTATTCGTGCCGCTTCTCAATCTATTTCCTACGAATTAGCAATGGGCATTTCTTTAATTGCTTTACTGATGATTACAGGTTCTTTAAGTCTCAGAGAAATTGTAGATCAGCAACATGGTTTTTGGAATGACGGTTATTTCACTTGGAATTTTTTCAAACAACCTCTAGGCTTTTTCATCTTTTTGGTATGTTCTTTTGCAGAACTTAATCGTGCACCTTTCGATCTTCCAGAAGCAGAAAGCGAACTGAACATGGGTTACCATTTGGAATATTCATCCATGAAATTGGGTTTATACTTATTTGCGGAATACATCAATATGTTCATTAGTTCAGCTATTATGGCAACCTTATTTTTTGGTGGCTACAATTTCCCAGGAATGGATTGGGTTTCAGCCAATTTGCCAGAATGGTTGTTCGTTGTAAGTTGCATTTCCGCATTAATGATTAAAATTATCGCTTTCATATTATTTTTTATGTTCATCCGCTGGACATTACCACGTTTCCGTTACGATCAGTTGATGAAATTGGGTTGGAAATCCTTGATTCCATTGGCTTTGGTCAACATGTTAATTACTGGTGCCGTGGTACTTTGGTTCACCAAATAAATCAGCTTGAAAGTCAACCAAACGACAACCCTTTCGTTTTAGTGAAATAAAAAAGAATACATGCAACCATTAACCAACAGAGCAGTTTCTATCAATCGTGATCCGATGACCTTCGGAGAAAAGATTTATGTTCCTGCCATCATGAAGGGATTAAGCATTACGCTTGGTCATATATTTAAAAAGAATGCAACAGTAAGTTATCCTGAAGAAAAACGTCCATTTAGCCCTACTTTTCGTGGCTTACACGTGCTAAATCGTGATGCTGAAGGTCGTGAAAACTGTACTGCTTGCGGATTGTGCGCATTGGCTTGTCCTGCAGAAGCGATTACAATGGAAGCTGCCGAAAGATTGCCGGGAGAAGAACATTTGTATCGTGAGGAGAAATACGCTGCCAAGTATGAAATCAATATGCTGCGTTGCATTTTCTGTGGTTTTTGTGAAGAAGCTTGTCCGAAAGATGCTATTTATTTATCTGAAACGGTGATGCCTGCTAATTTCAGTCGCCGCAGCATGATTTATAAAAAAGACGATTTGTTAATTGCACATCCTAAACAATCAAACAATTAATCAGTAATGGATTTATTTGAGATATTATTTTGGGTTCTAACAGTTGCCGCAATCGGTTGCTCGCTTGGAGTTATTTTAAGCCGCAACCCAATCAATAGCGTACTGTTTTTGATTGCCACATTTTTTGCTATTTCTGGGCATTACATATTGATGAATGCGCAATTTCTTGCCATTGTTAATATTATCGTTTATGCCGGTGCTATTATGGTTTTGTTCTTGTTCGTAATTATGTTGATGAACCTCAATGCAGATGCCGAACCGCAAAAAAGCAAACTGATTCAAATGGCAGCCATTCTATCTGGTGGCGTTTTGTTTTTGGTGGTGCTCGCTGCCTTACGCGACACAAAAATTAATGGAATAATTGAAAAAACATCAACTGATATTGGTTTGATGAAAAACCTTGGAAAAACCTTATTTCAAGACTATGTTTTCCCTTTTGAAATTAGTAGTGTGTTGTTTTTAAGTGCTATGATTGGTGCAATGGTGATTGGTAAAAAAGATGAAAGTGCTAAAGTAAACCTTAATAAAAATCCATTTCAGAACTAAAGTTTTATGCCAATACAATATTATTTATTTTTAAGTCTTGCGCTTTTTTGCATTGGCATGATGGGCGCTTTAATGCGTCGCAATGCAATTATTATGATGATGTGCATTGAACTCATGTTGAATGCAGTGAATTTGTTGTTGGTAGCATTTTCTAAAATGTTTAACGACCCATCATCTCAAATATTTGTGTTCTTCATCATGGTTGTAGCCGCAGCAGAAGTTGCTGTTGGTCTTGCGATTGTGGTGATGATGTACCGCAAAGTTCATTCCGTGGACATCAATATTCTCAACAGACTAAAACACTAATTTTTCTAAATCAATTATCTGTTAATTCGGATAAAAATAATTATATATGATTGATTTTGTTTATCTAATTCCCTTGTTTCCTTTAGTTGGTTTCCTCATTAATGGTTTGGGTTGGAAAACCATTCCAAAATCTTTGGGAGGAGCTATAGGAACGATTGCCGTTTTGGCTTCTTTTTTGGTTTCCTTAGGCGTTTTCTTTGAAGTAAAAGCTGGCGGTGCCAAAACAGTTGAACTTTTTCAATTCATTTCATCTGGCAGTTTGAATATTCCATTTGCTTTTCAAGTGGATAGTCTTTCAGCTTTATTTCTACTAATTATCACAGGAATCGGAACACTGATTCATCTTTATTCTACTTCCTACATGCACGAAGATGAGGGCATGGTGAAATATTTTGCCTACCTCAATTTGTTTGTGTTCTCCATGTTGTTGTTGGTTTTGGGTGCCAATTATTTGGTGATGTTCATCGGTTGGGAAGGCGTAGGATTGTGTTCTTATTTATTGATTGGGTTTTGGTTTAAAAATAGAGAATATACAAACGCAGCAAAGAAAGCTTTCATCATGAATCGAATCGGTGATTTGGGCTTTTTGGTTGGAATGTTATATATGCTTTGGAAGTTTGGCACTCTGACTTATGCTGGCGATAACGGTGTGTTTACTATGCTTTCAACAAATCCATTGTCTTCGTTTGATTATAATTTTATTGCTATTTGTTTGTTCATTGGTGCAATGGGTAAATCGGCTCAAATACCTTTGTACACTTGGTTGCCCGATGCGATGGCTGGTCCAACACCTGTGTCGGCATTGATTCATGCGGCAACAATGGTGACTGCTGGTATTTATATGATTGCTCGCAGCAGTGCGCTATATAATCTTGCTCCTGATGCGCTCCATTTCATAGCTTGGATTGGTGCAGCAACTGCATTATTAGCAGCAACAATTGCTATCAAACAATACGATATCAAAAAAGTATTGGCTTATTCCACGGTTAGTCAATTGGGCTTTATGTTCATGGCATTAGGCATGGGTGCATACACGACTGCAGTCTTTCACGTAATGACGCACGCATTTTTCAAAGCCTTGCTATTCTTGGGTTCTGGAAGTGTAATTCACGCAATGGGCGGTGAGCAGGATATCAGAAAAATGGGCGGTTTGGGTAAACACATGAAAATTACTCAGTTGACTTTTTTAATTGGTTGTTTAGCAATTGCAGGCATTCCAGGCTTTTCTGGATTCTTTTCTAAAGATGAAATTCTAGCTTCAGCTTTTGGTCACAATAAAATGATTTATGCTTTAGGCTTAGCTGGTGCAATGATGACAGCTTTTTATATGTTCCGTTTATACACCTTAACATTCACTGGGACTTTTAGAGGAACACATGAGCAAGAACATCATTTGCATGAAAGCCCTGCTGCTATGACTATTCCTTTGATTGTACTTGCTATTTTATCTGTTGTTGGTGGCTACATTGGACTTCCTGCAGTACTGTCAGAACATCATACTTTAGGACAATATTTAAGCAATGCAGTTACTAATTTTTCAACTCATGAATTAGACCATAATACAGAATGGATGTTGTTAGGAATTTCAACAGCAATTGCTGTTGTGTTTTCCCTGATAGGGTTTATGATGCATCGCAAACCTCAGTTTTCTGAAAACACAGGTCTATCTAAAGTGTTAGAAAATAAATGGTATATTGATGAACTGTATGAAACAGTAATTATAACACCAATCCAAAATCTTGCTCAATTATTTGATCGTTTTATTGAGAAATTGGGTATTGATGGTTTAGTAAATGGCGTTGGAAAATCTGTTCGTTGGAGTGGTGACAAGGTTAGGTTATTACAAACTGGCCAAGTTGGTTTTTACTTTTTTGTGATGGTTATTGGCATGGTGCTTTTGTTCGCATTAGGTTTTTTTGGACTTCGATAAATAAAATTATTTAGCGGAAAAATGAAAAACCATATATGCTAAAACGGTTAATAATAAAATTACAACTACAGCAATAATTGTAAAAGAAGGAAAGGAGAATCGAGCTCTTTTCCTTTTTTGTTTTTGGGCAATTTGTTTATTTAAATGTTTATTTAACTTTTTAACCGAATGCTTCAATTCATTGCTAGGCAAAGCTTTCAGTCCTTCAACGGCATCACTTTCGAAGTCACTTTCGCTTAATGTTGCTTCTAATTCAAAGCGCTTTTCTTCATCAAGCCTGCCATCAAGATAAGCTTGCATTTGTTCTTCGTCAATGGAGTTTAAAGAACCTTCATCGAATATTTTAGAATGATTTGGTTTCATGTATGTAGTCGTTCCATTTTTTTCAGAATAATCAATTTCAAATTTCGCTTTCCGTTTTGGATAAAACTTTTTACCTGACCAAAATCTAAACCTGTTGCGTCCATAATTTGCTGATAGCTTTGTTTTTGCCAATAAAAAAGATGGATAGTAATTCTTTGTTCTTCATTTAATTCTTCCAAAGACGCCTCAAGCTGCGCTAAAGTTAAATCCTTAAGCATTGCAGCTTCCAAAAGTTCATGTTCGTTCGACATAATATCCATTTCATCAGCTGGCGCATGATGCTTTTGGGATTTAAGGTCTTGTAAACAATAATTACGCATAATTACATAAAGCCATCCTTTGAAATTATTGATTTCGCCATCGGGCAAATGTGTAAGCGCTTTGAGGAAAACAAATTGAACGGCATCTTCAGCCGATGTTTTGTCTTTCAAATATTTAAAAGCCACACCTAACAATAACATGGTATATCGCTCCAAAGCTATGCCTAGCCAATGATTATCGCCTGTTTGTCGAAAGCGAAGCAGTAGTTCTTCGTCTGTCAATTGTTGATATGTCTCTTTTCTTTTCAATAAAAATGGATTAGTTGTAAAACGCTAGAAATTTCATTTTCCATAAAAGTTATCCACTAAATTTCTTTGCCCCGCCATTTGTTGGTTTTCAAATACACCAC
>CAZNVQ010000044.1:0-14389 GCA_964576425.1 uncultured Flavipsychrobacter sp.
CAGCCTTTACCATTACATGGACACTAAATCAGTTATGAAATGAAAATAGTATTATATGTATGTGTTTTAGTGTATCTGAATTTATCATCAGCAGCACAACAACCAAATTGGAGTTGGGCAAAAGTAGGGGGTAATTACGGGAATTGCTGGGGAGCAAGCACAGCAGTATCGCCCTCTGAAGAAGTTTACACTATTGGCACTTTCAAAAATACATTGTATTTGGACACTTTCGCTTGCCTTAACCAAGGTGAGTTGGATATTTTTATCATTAAACAGAATGCAGGTGGAGCAATACAATGGATCAAGACATTTGGGGGGGGGGCAATGATCAAGGGTCTAGCATATCAGCAGACGAATATGGTTATCAATATGCGTCGTTTACGTTTACTGATAGTATTGATATAGCCGGTTATCATCTAATTAGTCATGGAGCAGAAGATATAGCAATGATGAAGTTTACCTCGGACGGTACCGTTATTTGGGTCAAATCTTATGGCACGGGCTATAGGGATCTTATAGGTAAGATCATAGCAAAGCACAACAAAGTTTATACATGCGGTGTTTTTTCTAATGCTGGAACTGAAACATTGATGATTGATTCAGTATCTATTGTAAGTCATGGCTACAACGATTTATTCTTACTCCAATTGGATACTGCTGGGATTGCCTTATGGGGTAAATCTATAGGCACTCCCTTGAGTGATAACGGAGGCGGCATTGCTGTTGATAGACAGGGTAATGTATTCATTTCAGGGAATACAGGAGGTAACTTAATGCTGGAAAATGACACGTTATGGAATGTAAATTTTGCTAGCACATACTTTTTGATTAAATACGACAATGTTGGAGAAGAACTTTGGGCAAAAGCAGCCTTTTCTGATGGTGTTTATTATGGGGGCGATATTGAAATAGATACTAATGGAAATGTGTATCAAACAAGTTATACTATTGATGACAACATAATTAATTTTGGAAGCATTAATTTGAATAATTATTACTACAATAAGGCTTATTTGGCAAAGTATAGTCCCAATGGGCAATTGTTGTTTGCCAAGAAAATTAGTACCTATACCTTTTATGATGCATTGAATAGCATTAAATTAAACCCGATAGATAATACTATTTATTTATGCGGGAGCTATAACTATCTAGCAACATTTGGCACAGATACGCTTCATTCTTACGGACACGATGATATTTTGCTGTTGAAAATGAATGAACAGGGTAATATTATTTGGTGCACCCATGCAGGAGGCAGTTTAGCAGATGGAGCGATTGGCATGGCTGTTGCGCCCAACGGAGATTTGGTATTAACTGGTTATACATCAAGCAGCAATTGCAATTTTGGCAACATTCAAGTAAGTGCTCAGAATGGTTGGGATATTTTTGTTGCCAGGCTGTCACAAACGAGCGATGTAGCAGATAATGACAAAGAGTCTAAAGAAATTAAAGTTTTTCCTAACCCAGCCGAAAACACAGTATTTGTTCATGCTGATGATGCTTTGGAAAGAATAGTTGTCTATGACATTACAGGCAGGCATGTGCTCGATTGGCAGCCTGATTCAGTTCCTAAGAATAAAGTTTGTCTTAATATAGAAGGGCTGGTCAATGGACTATACTTTATTACTACCACTATTAAAGACTTACAATCAAAACCCAAACAATTGTTGGTGCATCATTAAATATTCATTTCATTTATGTACTTAACAAAAGATTTCAACATTTATAACAATTCAATAAATATATTTATGAAAAACTTAATATTAATATTGTTAATGATTAGCCTAACTGAACGCATTGAAGCACAAGAAGCAAGTTGGTTTGAAGCGGAAAATTTAAAGTATTTTGACATCAAGGGCTATCAACCCCAATCTCCTATTTGGTATTTTCCGGAAAGAGGTGGCGGTGCTTTGTTGCGTGTTGATACTGCTTCTTCTACAGGCAGCCTTAGGATTTCTGGAGATATGGACTTCCGTCCTCAGTTTGCTGCTGGAATGAGTAACGGGCTTGTCCGCTTCTTCGACATCAAAGAGTTCACCTTTAACGACCTAGTAGTTACCGAATCAAATGGGCAAACATTGTTCAACTGGAATGCTGCATTCAGTGGTGCCGATATTTATAGCTTCAATATTTTGAAAAGCATTGATAGCATACATTATACCATTAAATCCTGTTCTAGATATTTTACAAGTAACAAAAGAGCAGCCTTTACCATTACATGGACACTAAATCAGTTATGAAATGAAAATAGTATTATATGTATGTGTTTTAGTGTATCTGAATTTATCATCAGCAGCACAACAACCAAATTGGAGTTGGGCAAAAGTAGGGGGTAATTACGGGAATTGCTGGGGAGCAAGCACAGCAGTATCGCCCTCTGAAGAAGTTTACACTATTGGCACTTTCAAAAATACATTGTATTTGGACACTTTCGCTTGCCTTAACCAAGGTGAGTTGGATATTTTTATCATTAAACAGAATGCAGGTGGAGCAATACAATGGATCAAGACATTTGGGGGGGGGGCAATGATCAAGGGTCTAGCATATCAGCAGACGAATATGGTTATCAATATGCGTCGTTTACGTTTACTGATAGTATTGATATAGCCGGTTATCATCTAATTAGTCATGGAGCAGAAGATATAGCAATGATGAAGTTTACCTCGGACGGTACCGTTATTTGGGTCAAATCTTATGGCACGGGCTATAGGGATCTTATAGGTAAGATCATAGCAAAGCACAACAAAGTTTATACATGCGGTGTTTTTTCTAATGCTGGAACTGAAACATTGATGATTGATTCAGTATCTATTGTAAGTCATGGCTACAACGATTTATTCTTACTCCAATTGGATACTGCTGGGATTGCCTTATGGGGTAAATCTATAGGCACTCCCTTGAGTGATAACGGAGGCGGCATTGCTGTTGATAGACAGGGTAATGTATTCATTTCAGGGAATACAGGAGGTAACTTAATGCTGGAAAATGACACGTTATGGAATGTAAATTTTGCTAGCACATACTTTTTGATTAAATACGACAATGTTGGAGAAGAACTTTGGGCAAAAGCAGCCTTTTCTGATGGTGTTTATTATGGGGGCGATATTGAAATAGATACTAATGGAAATGTGTATCAAACAAGTTATACTATTGATGACAACATAATTAATTTTGGAAGCATTAATTTGAATAATTATTACTACAATAAGGCTTATTTGGCAAAGTATAGTCCCAATGGGCAATTGTTGTTTGCCAAGAAAATTAGTACCTATACCTTTTATGATGCATTGAATAGCATTAAATTAAACCCGATAGATAATACTATTTATTTATGCGGGAGCTATAACTATCTAGCAACATTTGGCACAGATACGCTTCATTCTTACGGACACGATGATATTTTGCTGTTGAAAATGAATGAACAGGGTAATATTATTTGGTGCACCCATGCAGGAGGCAGTTTAGCAGATGGAGCGATTGGCATGGCTGTTGCGCCCAACGGAGATTTGGTATTAACTGGTTATACATCAAGCAGCAATTGCAATTTTGGCAACATTCAAGTAAGTGCTCAGAATGGTTGGGATATTTTTGTTGCCAGGCTGTCACAAACGAGCGATGTAGCAGATAATGACAAAGAGTCTAAAGAAATTAAAGTTTTTCCTAACCCAGCCGAAAACACAGTATTTGTTCATGCTGATGATGCTTTGGAAAGAATAGTTGTCTATGACATTACAGGCAGGCATGTGCTCGATTGGCAGCCTGATTCAGTTCCTAAGAATAAAGTTTGTCTTAATATAGAAGGGCTGGTCAATGGACTATACTTTATTACTACCACTATTAAAGACTTACAATCAAAACCCAAACAATTGTTGGTGCATCATTAAATATTCATTTCATTTATGTACTTAACAAAAGATTTCAACATTTATAACAATTCAATAAATATATTTATGAAAAACTTAATATTAATATTGTTAATGATTAGCCTAACTGAACGCATTGAAGCACAAGAAGCAAGTTGGTTTGAAGCGGAAAATTTAAAGTATTTTGACATCAAGGGCTATCAACCCCAATCTCCTATTTGGTATTTTCCGGAAAGAGGTGGCGGTGCTTTGTTGCGTGTTGATACTGCTTCTTCTACAGGCAGCCTTAGGATTTCTGGAGATATGGACTTCCGTCCTCAGTTTGCTGCTGGAATGAGTAACGGGCTTGTCCGCTTCTTCGACATCAAAGAGTTCACCTTTAACGACCTAGTAGTTACCGAATCAAATGGGCAAACATTGTTCAACTGGAATGCTGCATTCAGTGGTGCCGATATTTATAGCTTCAATATTTTGAAAAGCATTGATAGCATACATTATACCATTATTGGTAATGTGCCTGTCATTGATACGAGTAATTTTCTTGAATCTTATAGTTTTCAGGACACGGTTTTCACACCAGATGCACTTTATAAAGTGCAAATTATTGGTATGGAAAAAGGAGTTCGTTACACTACCGAGATAATTTCTATGAATAGTTCAGCCAACAGAGCAATGCAATTAAATAATTCATCAACTTCAAGTATGCAAGCTATGTTATTCCCAACCGTTACCAATAACAAAGTTAATGTTTTGATGCCCGAAGGTTCCGTTTGCGTTAAGTATAGCGTTGTAGATTTAAATGGTAAAACATTAATAAGCGAATCGACAAATACGAATTGCTTTGTTATTTCCTTATAGATGTTGGAAGCTGGCTGCTACATTGTTCAAATTGAAAATGAGCAATTAAAAACATCAGTGAGTAAAGTCATTAAATTATAGATTTTCAAATTGATGTTTCGGTTGTTCATTAGTTTTCCTTTAGTCAAGTCAATTGATTGGCAATTTCGAGCTATAAATGAATTGATGTATTGCTTGTAGTTGAAGAATTTTCAAACGACTGGTAGTAGCTATTTTTGGTTGCTTTTTAGCAACTTAATTTTACTTATTTTGCAGCCCAATTGATTATTTTCAAGCTATATGTCCACACCTAGATTCCATGCCCTTAAAGTAAAGGAAGTTAAAACCGAAACGGCTGATTGTGTGTCCGTTTCTTTCGAAGTTCCTGAAAGTGAAATGTCAAATTTTCGTTTTAAACCAGGTCAATACCTTACTTTAAGAACGGCAATCAATGGTGAAGAAATTAGAAGGTCCTATTCCATTTGCACAAGTCCTAGCGAAAACGATTTGAGGGTAGCCATAAAGAAAGTGGAACAAGGAAAATTTTCAACTTTCGCCAATGAAACCTTGAAAGCAGGAACTGTTCTTGATGTCATGACTCCTATGGGGAAATTTTCACCCAAAGAGATAAATGAAGCCAAACATTATGTGTTGATTGCAGCCGGAAGTGGCATTACGCCAATAATGAGCATTGTAAAATCGGTTTTGGAAGCAAATGAAGGGAATCGGGTCACGATGATTTATGGGAATAAAAATAGGAACACAATCATTTTCAGAGAGGCTATTGAGGGGTTGAAAAATGCCTACATGACAAGATTCAGTGTTTATCATATTCTTAGTAGAGAAACGATGGACACTGCTTTGTTTAATGGAAGGATTGATGCTCAAAAAATAATAGATTTTTCAGAAACATTAGTGAATCTTAAATCAGTTGATGAGTATTTTATTTGTGGTCCTGAGGAGATGTTGTTGGCTGTGAAAGCTCAATTGATGAATTTGAACATTGAAGAAGAAAAAATTCATATTGAATTATTCACTTCATCAGATCAAAATAAAGCGGCTCACGAAAATTGGTCAAAAGAGCACCAAAACGATACTGCTGATAGGAGCCAAGTAAGTGTTCGTTTAGACGGTGTAACTTTTGAAATGGAGCTTTCATACAAAGGTGATAATATACTTGATGCGGCTTTGAAACACGGTGCAGATTTACCTTATGCTTGCAAAGGTGGTGTTTGTAGCACTTGTAGGGCAAAGGTTGTTGAAGGTGAAGTGGATATGGAAGTGAACTATGCTTTGGAAAAAGATGAAGTGGCTAAAGGATACATATTAACTTGTCAAGCCCACCCAAAAACCGCAAAAGTGGTGGTGGATTTTGATGCAAGATAGTTGTGTTATTCACTAACTTTTTTGCGCCATTCTTTCTTTTGACTTTCTCTTTTTTTTGACTCCAATCTTTTTTCAATGGAGCTCCTAGAAGCCTTTGTGGCTTTGCGTTCTGGCGCGATATACAAGCTTTTTTCAACTAAAGAAAGAAGCTTTTCTGTGGCTATGATTTTGTTTTCTAATTGAGAGCGTGCTTCACTACTTCTAATGAGTAGAATCCCATCTTTGTTGATTCTGTTTTTTAGTTGGTGGAATATAAGTTCCCGCTTTTTGTTGTCAATTATTTTAGAGTTTTTGACATCCCAACAAGCTTCAGCAAGTGTTTCCACTTTATTGACATTTTGTCCGCCTTTGCCTCCACTTCTTGCAAAACGAAAGAAAATTTCTTTCTTTAAATCAATCATAAAATAAAGTTGCAACTATTTTTTATCAGGTTTTCCATCAGGTCCATAATCAAGAATTTCATCCAATTGTAGCAGCCTTTTATTGGTTATTGGACTTTCCGTTAGCTTTACTTCATATTCGGTTTTGTCGCTACTTGACGCGTATGTGCCAATGTAAGCATTGCCTTTGAGCATTAATTCCATGCCGCCTAATTCTTCATTGAAAATCCATTTCCCATCTTTAGTTCTTGAAACATCCATTGGGACAAATTCATCTTGGTCGCCGAACTTAAAAAGTGCTTCCCAAGAACAGATTACCTCAGGACAACCACCTTTTATGTGTCTTACGTAAAGTTGAACTTGAATTTCGTTGTCAAAAGTTCCTCTATAAAACTTTCTGTCTACAATATCTTTGATTGGATTTTCTTCATCCTCAACATCTTCATCGAAAGAGTAGGCATTTTTTTCTGCTGTTGTATCCACAATGCCCATTAATCGCATCTGTTCCTTCTTCTTATAATTCGCAAGTTGCGTTTCGTATTCTTCTTTTGAAGTAGCCTCAAAAATATGAATGAGTTCACCTCCGTACCACAAACCATTAACTTGTAAGATATCATAAACGGTAAAAGTGTAAGTTTTTCTTGTCAGCATGTCTTTGACTACGATGTATCCCATGAACCTAAGTGGTGCAATTTTTTCTGGAATTAAGCCTCTTCCCGTTCTGATTTTTTCCAATTCATATCTTACAAAAACAGTTTTATCCCAGTGGACTCCATACTTTTTTGATTCCAAATTAAATTCTTGAAAACCGCTGTCCGCTTGGGCTCTAACAGATGAGTCGAAATCTAATTTTGCATAATAATTTTCTTGTAAATAATACATTCTTCGATAAGCATCTGATTTCTTATCCGCATGTTGTAACACCCAAGTGGACATAGAATCTATGCCAGGAAATAAATCACAATAAACCCTGCTGTCATTGTTCTGCAAACTCTGAACGATGCTTTCAATCAATGCGCCTTCACTCATTACTTGAGCGTTCAAGTCAATACATTTACTTAAAAACAACAATCCAAAAATTGTAAATAAAATGTATTTCATGTTTTGTTTTTTTGAGTAGAAAATATTGTTGATTAAGGAATCATTTCTTCTAAGCGTTCAGTTGGTCGAGCAATTATAGCCTTGTTGCCAAAAACAACTATTGGTCTTTCCAATAAAATTGGATGTGTCAAGATTGCTTGTTGAATTTCAGCTTCTTTTGTAGTCTTTTCTTGCTCAAAAAGTTCTTTGTACAAAGGCTCTTTAGTTCGAATAATATCTTTGGCTTTCAAGTTTAACTTTTTCAAAAGCTCCTTTAATTCTTTTTTACTCAAAGGCTCAGTGATGTAATTTCTGAGCTCAAAAGGAATTTGATGTTCTTCGAGGAAAGCCAAAGCTGCTGTACTTTTGCTGCATTTGTTGTTGTGAAATACAATTGCTTTCAAAACTAAAAATTAAAACGTCATTTCTTTAATATCAGGAGAAATAGTAAGTTTTCCTGCAGTCTTGGCAATGATTTCATCAACAGAAACTCCTGGTGCACGTTCAATGCAAACAAAGCCATTTTCGGTAACATCAAAAACGCCTAAATCCGAAACTACTTTTTTCACACAGCGCAAACCTGTAATTGGCAAAGAGCAAGTTTGTAGCAACTTTGAATTCCCTGCTTTGTCGGTATGTTGCATGGCTACAATAATGTTTTTTGCGGCAGCAACAAGATCCATTGCTCCTCCCATTCCTTTCACCATTTTACCTGGAATTTTCCAGTTAGCAATATCTCCGTTTTCTGCTACTTCCATGGCTCCAAGAACGGTTAAATCCACTTTGCCAGCTCTGATCATACCAAAGCTCATGGCGCTATCGAAAATTGCCGAACCTGGTAAAGTGGTAATTGTTTGTTTACCAGCATTAATCATATCTGCATCTTCCTCTCCTTCAAAAGGGAAAGGACCCATGCCCAACAAGCCATTTTCGCTTTGCAAAACAACATTGACACCTTCAGGAATATAATTAGCAACTAGGGTTGGAATGCCAATACCGAGATTGACATAATAACCATCTTGCAATTCTTGCGCTATGCGTTTTGCTATTTGTTCTTTATTTAAACCCATATAGTTAACCCTTGGGGTATTTAAGTTTTTGATGAATTAGTTTTTCTTTCTTGTCGTTCTTTGTTCAATTCTTTTTTCATAGTTGGTGCCTTGAAAGATAGTATGAACGTAAATTCCAGGGGTATGGATGAAATTAGGATCCAATTCCCCAGGCTCCACCAATTCTTCCACTTCAGCAATTGTGATTTTCCCAGCCATTGCCATTAATGGATTAAAGTTTCTTGCTGTGTCTTTGAAAATAAGATTACCAAGCTTGTCACCTTTCCATGCTTTAACGATTGCAAAATCAGCATCAAAAGCATATTCCATCAAGTACTCTTTGCCATTGAATGTTCTTGTTTCTTTACCTTCAGCAACCTCAGTTCCAACACCGGCTAGCAAGAAAACTGCCGGCATGCCATAACCTGCTGCCATGCATCTTGTTGCAAGTGTACCTTGAGGAATCAATTCCACATCAAGTTCGCCGCTCAACAATTGGCGCTCAAACTCGGCATTTTCACCAACATAGGAAGCAATCATTTTTTTCACTTGCTTTTGTTGCAACATCAAACCAATGCCAAAATCGTCAACACCTGCGTTGTTTGAAATGCAAGTCAAATTGTTGATGCCTTTTTTTACAATAGCAGCAATACAGTTTTCGGGAATGCCACATAAACCGAATCCACCCAACATGAGGGTTGCACCAGATTCAATATCTTTTATCGCTTCTTCAGCATTGGCAACTACTTTATTCATCACAGAAAAAAATTTGTGCTAAGTTAATGTTTGATTGGAAAAAAGATGAAATGAAAAAGCCGTTTCGAAAGAAACGGCTTTGATTATATTATCTTAAAAATAATAACTCTCTGTATTTTGGTAGTGGCCATAATTTATCATCCACTAATAATTCTAATTTATCAGCGTGGTAGCGGATTGTATCAAAATAAGGTTTCACGTTGTTGCAATACATTTCTGCTGATTGGTGCATATTGCCTGCATTGTTGGCTTGTTTGCGTGCTTCAATCATGGCTTCTACATTGTCATTAATGTTTTGAATATGATTGCTCACCACTTTCAACAAATTCAATTGTGAACGATAAGACTCTTCCCCTAAACCAACCTCTTTCAAGCCTTTTACGTTTTCAAGCAAAATATTTTGGTAATTAATTGCAGAAGGCAAAACGTGATTGGTACATAAATAACCTAAAATCCTAGCTTCAATTTGCACTTTTTTCACATAATCTTCAAGCATGATTTCATGTCTTGCTTCCAATTCACGCTCGTTGTAGATATTGTTGTTGTAGAAAAGTTGTTTTGCTGATGCAGTAACATAAGCATCTAAAGCTTGAGGTGTAGTTTTGAAATTGTTCAAACCTCTTTTTTCTGCTTCTTTTGCCCAATCATCGCTATAATTATCTCCTTCGAATCGAATGTTTTTAGATTCAGTGATGTATCTACGCAATACATGCATGATGGCTATTTCTTTCTTTTCACCTTTTTCAATTAATGCATCTACATCATTCTTGAAAGTCTTCAGTGTTTCAGCAACAATGGTGTTCAAAACTGTCATTGACGAACCACAGTTTGCAGAAGAACCAACAGCACGGAATTCAAATTTGTTTCCAGTAAATGCAAATGGAGAAGTACGATTTCTATCGGTATTATCCATCAACAATTCAGGAATTTGTTTATGAATATCTAATTTCAAAATCACCTCGTCTTGCTCAGAAAATTTATCTTTTACACGCTCTTCAATTTCATCAAGAACTTGAGATAAATAGGTTCCTGTAAATACTGAAATGATTGCTGGTGGTGCTTCGTTGGCGCCTAAACGATGGTCGTTACTTGCTGATGCAATGGCTGCACGTAATAAATCTGCATGGTCGTGAACTGCTTTGATCGTATTGATGAAAAAGGTCAAGAACATAAGGTTAGTTCTTGGCGTTTTTCCTGGTGCAAGTAGATTGACGCCAGTGTCAGTTGCCAAACTCCAATTATTATGTTTGCCACTACCGTTAACTCCAGCAAATGGTTTTTCATGCAACAAAACTCGAAGTTTATGACGCTTCGCCACTTTGTTCATGATGTCCATCAACAAAGAGTTGTGGTCAACAGCTATGTTTACTTCTTCGAAAATTGGTGCACATTCAAATTGACCTGGCGCAACTTCATTATGACGAGTACGAAGAGGAATGCCTAATTTGTATGATTCTTGTTCGAAATCTTGCATGAAAGCAAAAACTCTTTCAGGAATGGAACCAAAATAGTGATCTTCAAGTTGTTGTCCTTTTGCAGGCGCATGACCAATCAAAGTTCTGCCACACATCACCAAGTCAGGACGAGCGTTAGCAAGGTTTTCATCCACAACAAAATACTCTTGTTCCCAACCAAGTGTAACCGTTACTTTGCTCACATTTTTATCGAAATAATGGCAAACGTCAATTGCTGCTTTGTTAATCGCTTCAATTGATTTTAATAAAGGCGCTTTATAATCTAAAGATTCACCGTTATAAGCGATGAAAATAGTAGGAATACATAATGTTTTTCCATATCCTGTTTCCATGATAAAAGCAGGAGATGAAGGGTCCCAAGCAGTGTAGCCACGAGCTTCAAAAGTTGCTCTGATGCCACCGTTTGGAAAAGAAGAAGCATCCGGTTCTTGTTGAATTAAAGCGTCTCCATCAAATATTTCAATGGCAGTGCCATCGCTTTTTATAGTAAAAAAAGAATCATGTTTTTCGGCAGTAGTGCCAGTTAATGGTTGGAACCAGTGTGTAAAATGGGTTACACCGCGTTCTTCAGCCCAAGCCTTCATGCCAACGGCAATCTGGTCTGCCATTCTACGGTCGATTTTAGTACCTGATTTGATTGAAGCCATCAAACTTTTGTAAGCTTCATCACTCAAATACTCACGAATAACTTTACCGGTAAACACATTGCTATTGAACATAGCCGTAATGCGCTTGCCATTGTAATGCCCAATTTTGCGGTCTTCTGACGACAATTCTTGAATGGCAGGAAAACGTAAGGATGACATAGATTAAAATTTGTGCAAATCTATACTTTTTTTTGAAAAATATAAGAAAATTGAAAAAAATTCTTGAAAAAATAAATATTAAAAATAAAAACAAAATAAAATATATCTTAATAAAATCCTTTTTTCATCCGAATAGGCATCAAAAGAGCCAAATGAAATGTTTGAATGAATACATTAAGTAAGATTATATGCACTTAATATTATATTAAATCACATGGCTAAAGGCAAAATTCTCTGAAATTATTCCTGAAGTTTTAATTTTTTGATTGCAAAGAATCATATTGATTTCAGCTTCATTTGTAAGTTCGTCAAATGAGTGAATTGGCATATGTTCAATAAATTCAACACCTCTCATTCCTTGCCATTTGTAAGCTGCTTCTTTAATGCACCAAGCGAGTGTTACTAATTTTGGGTCGTTGGCAAAAAAATCTTGTTCTTCAACGGATAAAAATTTCTTCTGTAAGGATAACATTCGTGGATGCCAAACTTGAATATCTATGCCACATTCTTTGTGTGGACTTAGAGTGACCGCGACATATGGAAATGAGTGAGATATAGAAAACCTTAATTCATTTTTTGGTAAACGTGGCTTGTCATGGTCGTCTTTTTGAATTAAGTCAAGCGGAAATTGAGGCTCCAAATGTTTCAGTAAAAATCTTCCTGCCAAATGCTCAAGCTTTTTACGTTCACTTGAAATTTGTGGATTTAACCCAGTTTTTTCAGCGAAAAAGCTTTCCGACTCTTCAATTTTCCAAATAGCATATTTGTCAAATGTGTCTTTTGTCCATTCTTTCAATAAAGGCATCAACCAAAGATAAAAAAGGAGTCATTTATTTGGAATGAAAAAGTAATTTTGACGGAACAATTTTAAAAGGTTTGAAATCATATTATGAAAAAGATTGTTTTTTTGTTTTTCTGTTTCTTGACTTTCAGTAAATTACTGATGGCACAACAGCCTGCACCTCAAGGTCCACCTCAACCACCTGCCAAGTTGCCTCCCTTCACTAAGAAAGGTGCACCATTGCCTCCTTTCAGATTGGAAAAAATGGACGGGAAATGGTTGACTAATGCGAATTTAAAAGTTGGCAAGCCTGTGATGGTTATGATTTTCAGTCCAGAATGCGATCATTGTGAGCATATGATTGATTCGATGAAAGCAATTGCCGATCAATTTAAAACAACACAATTATTGTTGGTTGCTGAAGATAGAAACAGGAAGTATATGGATGGCTTCATTAAAAAAACGAACATTGGTTCTATTCCATTATTTCAAAAAATTGGAACAAATAAGGGAGAACTTATTTTCTCCATTTATACTTACAAGATTTTGCCTCAAGTAAACTTTTACAATACAAAGCATCAATTAGTGAAAACTTTTGATGGCAATTATCCATTTGATTCGCTCAAATTGTTTATCAAATAATTGATTTTTTTCTCCAACAAACGACAATGATTTTATCCGATAAAAAGATTTTAGCTGAAATCGAAAAAGGCACTATTAAGATTGAACCGTATTCTCGCGAATGCCTAGGTAGCAATAGTTATGATGTTCATCTTGGTCCAACATTGGCTACATACAAAGAACATATTTTGGATGCCAAAAAGCATAACACGATTGAGTGTTTTGAAATTCCTGAAGAAGGATTTGTGTTGTATCCACATGTGTTTTATTTGGGTGTAACCCTTGAATATACTGAAACACACGCTCACGTTCCATTTTTGGAAGGCAAATCTAGCACTGGTCGATTAGGAATTGACATCCACGCAACAGCTGGAAAAGGTGATGTTGGTTTTTGCGGCAATTGGACACTCGAAATTTCAGTGAAACAACCCGTAAAAGTTTATAAGGGAATGCCAATTGGACAATTGATTTATTTTCCAGTTGATGGTGAAATCGAAGTGAAGTACAATCAAAAGTCAAATGCTAAATATAGTGGTCAACACAACAAGCCAGTAGAGAGCATGATGTGGAAGAACAAATTTTAGTCAATAGTCTTTTTCATTAAAAAAGGTGTTGCATTCGCAACACCTTTTTTAATTATGAACTTACTTCCATAAGTCGAGTTTCACTTTCTCTTTGTGATTGATAGGCAGCGAGATATATACACCTTTACCAGCCTTGGCAGCGCCTCTTAGTTCCACTTCAACTTCTTTATTGAGCAACAATTGCATGGCGTTTGGCAATACTCTCTTTAATTCTGTTTCTAGTGAAATAGGAAGAGCAAAAGTTGCATTTGCAGGAACGACAGTATTCGTTTCCATTGTTATTTTGCCAACAAGTTTTGTATTTATCAACACATCAAGATTAATATTCTTGATAGTCAAACTAAAATTGTTGGGATTGAAGAAAAGCACGTCCATGCCCACTTCTGGTCTTTCCAAACTAATTTTTGTGACATGGAAATTTCTAACTCCTTGGTAAGTTAAATCTTTGGGTTTTGCACAAGATTGAATGAGTAAAACGAAGAAAAGTAAATAAATTGTTTTTTTAAAAATGTTCATTTCAAATGATTTTTAATTGAAAAAAATAAACCTCGCAATATGCTACATGCGAGGTTTTTGATTGATAATATAGAAGATTAATTATTTTTTCTCTCAATTGCTTTCTTTGCAGCAGCATAGATATTTTCTTTATTAATACCATATTTCTTACTTATTTTAACGAGACTCTCTTTAGATTGTTGAATTTCTTCTCTGATTCTTGGCGTTGTCTTGGCATTAGCATGCAATATATTTCCCATAAATTTAATTTCATTA
>CAZNVQ010000044.1:14399-19115 GCA_964576425.1 uncultured Flavipsychrobacter sp.
TTTCTTTGCAGCAGCATAAATATTTTCTTTAGTAAGACCATATTTCTGCAACAGTTGCATTGGAGTTCCACTTTCACCAAAACTATCTTTAACTGCAACATATTCGTGTGGGGCAGGACAGGCTCTTGAAGCTACATTAGCAATGCTGTCGCCAAGTCCACCATTGATTTGATGCTCTTCTGCAGTGACGAAACAACCTGTTTTTTGAATGGATTCAATCACAGCCTTTTCATCTAAAGGTTTGATGGTGTGAATGTTGATGACTTCCACCGAAATTCCTTCATTAGCAAGCATTTTAGCTGCTTCAATTGATGTCCAAACTAGGTGTCCACATGCGAATAAAGTAACATCATTCCCTTCAGCTAAAATTTGAGCTTTGCCTATTTCAAATTCTTGATTTTCGGCTGTGAAATTTGGCCATTTTGGACGACCAAATCTTAAATAAACTGGTCCGTGATGTTCCGTAATAGCCATTGTTGCAGCCTTGGTTTGATTGAAATCGCAAGGAACAATAACGGTCATTCCTGGCAACATTTTCATCATGCCAATATCTTCCAGAACTTGATGTGTAGCGCCGTCTTCGCCAAGTGTTAAGCCAGCATGTGAAGCACAGATTTTTACATTTTTATCGCTGTAGGCAACTGATTGACGAATTTGATCATAAACTCTCGATGTAGAAAAATTAGCGAATGTGGTTGTGAATGGAATCTTTCCTCCGATTGTCAAACCTGCAGCCACTCCAATCATATTGGCTTCGGCAATTCCACATTGAATGAAACGGTCAGGAAAATCTTTGATGAAGGCGTTGAGTTTTAAAGAGCCCGCTAAATCAGCAGTCAGTGCGACTACATTTGGATTTTTTCTGCCTGCTTCCAAGATGCCTTCACCGAAACCGCCACGAGTTTCTTTTTCATTTAATATTGTAATATTTTCTAACATAGTTGTAAATGATAAGCAAAGGTAGCTTTTTCATTTTGGTTGAATCAAATTTTGAATGACAGAAAAGAATTATTGAAGAATTGCAAAAATTAGTTTTTTTCTATTCTAATTTCTTGAATATAACAACTTCCGTCTTTATATCGTACGGAAAAGTAGGTTTTGTAATTTCCTGTTGAAGTGAATAGAGTTCCGATGCTGAATTTCATATTAGCCGAACTACCTGAATGTTCTATGTCAAATTTCTTTGGTGCATTTTTATTAAAAAAATCTCTAAGTATCATTTCAGCTTGCGAACGACTATAATTTGCTTGTGAACCAACGATAGTCAAAGAAATATTATTACCACAATAGCGAGTGATTCCACCCACATTGCCAAAACCAAAAGCAGATTTTAGTTCATCTATCGCTTCTTGGGCTTGTGAAAGAAATGCCAAGACGATAAATGAAAAAGTTAATAATATTTTTTTTACACTTATTTGCATCATCAATGTTGAAAAATGTTACGTCGAACTAAGGTGCTAAAAATATGCCAAGACTGCAAATAAAATAAACTTGAGTGAAATATATAACGTATCTGCTTTGTCTTAATGTGCTAAACAGTTTCTAATGCTTAATTTTGATGCATGAACAAAAAAGTTATACTCATAATAATGGACGGTTGGGGGCTCGGTCGAGTGGCGAGTGCCGATGCCATCGCTAATGCAAAAACACCATTTGTAACTTCTTTATATAATAAATATCCTCATTCAGAATTGATAACTTGTGGTGAAGATGTTGGTCTTCCTGAAGGGCAAATGGGAAACTCCGAAGTTGGACATTTAAACATCGGTGCAGGAAGAATAGTGTACCAAGAGCTTCAGAGGATAAATGTGGCTTTCAAAACTGGAGAACTGAATGAAAATGAAGTTTTTCTAAAAGCCATTAATCAAGTAGTTATTAATAACAAGACGCTACACTTAATGGGTTTAGTGAGTGATGGCGGTGTTCATGCGCACATCAATCATTTGAAGTCTATCGTGACTTTGGCTCATGAAGCAGGTGTTGCTCGAATAGCCGTTCATGCGTTTACTGATGGGCGAGATACCGACCCTAAAAGCGGTCTAGGTTTTATGCAAGAACTACAAGCTCATTTGGATGAAAAAAGTGGTTTTATAGCAACTGTCGTTGGACGTTATTTTGCTATGGACCGCGACAAGCGATGGGATAGAGTGAAACTTGCATATGATGCATTAATTAATGGCGAGGGAGAACGTACACTAAATCCAATTCAAGCATTAGAAAAATCATACGAAAATGGAATTACAGACGAGTTCATAAAGCCCATTATTGCCGTAGATTCTGAAGGTCAGCCTTTAGCAAAAATTGAAGATAATGATGTCGTTTTATGTTTTAATTTTCGCACAGATCGATGTAGAGAAATCACTCAAGTGCTCACTCAAGAGGCTTTTCCAGAGTATAACATGCAACCAATTTCTTTGCATTATGTGACTATTACAGAATATGATAAATCATTCAAAAATGTAGAAGCAATTTTCACAAATGATAACTTAATTGATACATTAGGTCAAGTCATTGAAAGTCAAGGTTTGAAACAAATTAGAATAGCAGAAACAGAAAAATATCCACATGTTACTTTCTTTTTCAGTGGAGGAAGAGAGCAGCCTTTTGAAGGTGAAAAAAGATTACTTGTTCCATCTCCTAAGACAGTGCCAACCTATGATTTGAAACCCGAAATGAGTGCCTATGAAATTACTGATGCTATTCTGCCTGAAATTGACAACCAAACTGCTGATTTTATTTGCTTGAATTTTGCCAATGCAGATATGGTTGGTCATACTGGCGTTTGGGAGGCTGCAATAAAAGCTGTGGAAACTGTTGACACTTGTGTGGCAAGAATTGCTGCGCATGCATTGCCCAAAGGATATTCTATTTTTCTAACTGCTGATCATGGAAATTCAGACTTTATGGTGAATGAAGATGGTACGCCAAACACCGCACACAGCTTGAATCCTGTTCCTTTTTTTATTTTAGATAAGGAGTTTAAAGGAGCAATTAAAAATGGGAAATTAGGAGATATAGCACCAACAATTTTATCATTTATGAATCTGCCAATTCCAAAAGCAATGACAGGAAATGTGTTGATTTAATGTTTATTTTTTAAATAAAAAATGGGCTTCAAAAAGAAGCCCATTTTTGAGTTTATCTTATCAACGAGACATCACCTTTAAACGAATGTAGCTCCCCTCTAGGAGTAGTGAAAGTACAGTAATAAAAATAGGTTCCAACTTCTGCTTCCGTCTTTTTCCAAAGACCATCCCAACCTTCTGAAGGGTTTGTGCTTTTGAAAACAAATTCACCGAATCTATCGACAACCATAAAATTGTAACCACTCACTTTGTCAAAATCCATATTAAGTAAAACGGGTTTAAAAATATCGTTTTTCCCATCTCCATTAGGTGAAAAGGCGCTTGGTATATAAACTAATTCTTTGCGAATAACTTCAGCACAATCTGTCATAGAATCTAAGCAGCCTTGATTGGATTGCGCAACTAATTTGTAGCAATAGATGCCAACTTCACTTTCTGTTATCGTTAAATTAGTATTTGAAGAGAAGTATTGGTTAGCAGGCATTTTATACCACTTGAAATTGGATGCGCCTATTGAATTATTTTGAATGTTAAATGTTGGTTGTTCTAAGAGGACAACTTTAGGTGTGATTTCAAACAAAGCATCAGGATTTGGATGAACAGTCATTTCAAATGAAATTGTGTCTTTTGTTCCACATATACCAGTTATTTCACCTATCATGACGTAGTTGGTTGTATTATTTGGAGAAAAAGTTAATTCAGTTTCTTGAAGATTTAATGAAGTGCCAGTATTTGGAGTAATTTCAAAATTTGTATGGTAAGGTAAATTTAATTTAACAGATTCTCCTTCACAGAGAACAGTGTCTGTTGGACGGGTCAAAACTATTGGTCCTGGTCCAACATACAACGTAAATGAAAGCGTGTCATATTCTTTACAATCACCAATTCCAGCACCATACATATAATAGGTCGTAGTACTAGTTGGTGAAAAAACAAGCTTTGTAGAGTCTGAATTGAATTGAATATTATTTGAAGGTTGGATGTAAAATGAAGAATGGTCCTTGATTTTAAGATGAGCGGTGTCTCCACCACATAGCACTGTTTTAGTAGGTGCGTTTAAGATAAAAGGAGTCCCTCTATTTAACATCGAATCATGGACTCTTACAAAATAAGCATCACTGGAACCAGCAGAGGTTAAATTAGTATTTCCATATGTTGCGGCTTGTCTAAAAAAACCTCCGAAATAAACTTGATTTCCTTTGCCTTTGGCTAATGTGTTACCACGATCCTCGTCTCCAATTCCTCCTCCTGTTGTCACCCATGTCCATTGTCCCTCAGGCGATATTCTTGCTAAAAATGATTGAATACCTAAACCAGTTGCAGGAATATCAATATCATCTCCAAATTTAGCACCTTCATTAATATCACCACAAACATAAACATTACAGTTTTTATCAGCCCAAATATCATTTCCTCTCTCGCTTCCTAAATTTCCGCCAGCTCTTTTGCCCCATATTGGATTTCCGTTTTCAGCGTTCAGTTTGAAAACAAATACATCTCTTCCATCATAGTTTTTAACCAACATTGAATCTAAATAAAGAGAATCTCTATGCTCACCAGTAAAATAAATGTTGCCATTTTTATCGGAACAAATTCCATTACTCCAATCGTCTTTATCGCTTCCAGCATG
>CAZNVQ010000045.1:0-19111 GCA_964576425.1 uncultured Flavipsychrobacter sp.
AACTGATTTGTAATCAGTAGGTCGCTGGTTCGATTCCGGCAAGTGGCTCCAAAGTGGTGAGTTGTCATTAGAATTAAAAGTCTGAGATTGCTTTCAACTGAAAATGATTGGGCAGATGGCCGAGTGGCTAAAGGCGACAGACTGTAAATCTGTTCTCTTCGGAGTACGGAGGTTCGAATCCTTCTCTGCCCACTTTTTTATTTTAAAAAGGATGTATTTAATAATATGTCTTTATGCGGGAGTAGCTCAGTTGGTAGAGCGACAGCCTTCCAAGCTGTAGGTCGCGGGTTCGAGCCTCGTCTCCCGCTCTGAAAATTAAATTTTCAGCTAATTAGCCTATGGGTTAATTGGCTGATTTGTATAGGGCGCTGTACTGAAGTTCTTAGTGAATTGGTCAAGAGCAACAAAAGCAAATTTGCAGCATTGCAATTGATAAAAGCTGTTGTAGCTCAGTGGTAGAGCACTTCCTTGGTAAGGAAGAGGTCGGCAGTTCAATCCTGCTCAACAGCTCGAAAATATTATGTTTTGCAACTTTTAATGAGCAAAACATAGGTAGTAAAACATAGTAGTTTTCAAATGTCTGAAAAGACGAGTATATAATAAAAATTTAAAACATCTCTTAAAAAGAATAAACAATGGCAAAAGAGACCTTTAAGCGGGAAAAACCCCACGTAAACATTGGTACAATTGGTCACGTTGACCACGGTAAAACAACTTTGACAGCTGCAATTACTACTATCCTAGCAGGTAAGGGTATGGCTGAAAAAAAGGGTTATGATGAAATTGATGCTGCTCCTGAAGAAAAAGAGCGTGGTATCACTATCAACACAGCTCACGTTGAGTACCAAACAACAAATCGTCACTATGCTCACGTTGACTGTCCAGGTCACGCTGACTATGTGAAGAACATGATTACAGGTGCTGCTCAAATGGACGGCGCTATCCTTGTAGTAGCTGCTACAGATGGTCCAATGCCACAAACTCGTGAGCACATCTTATTGGGTCGCCAAGTTGGTGTTCCTCGTATGGTTGTTTTCATGAATAAAGTTGACTTAGTTGACGATCCAGAAATCCTTGACCTAGTTGAAATGGAAATCCGTGAGTTGTTATCTAAGAACGGATATGATGGTGATAACACACCAATCATCAAAGGTTCAGCTACAGGTGCTCTTGCTGGCGAAGCTCAGTGGGTTAAAGCTGTAGAAGATTTGATGGATGCTGTTGATGAATATATTCCACTTCCTCCACGCCCAATCGATCAACCATTCTTGATGTCAGTTGAAGACGTATTCACTATCACTGGTCGTGGTACTGTTGCAACCGGTCGTATCGAGCGCGGTGTGATCAAAGTTGGTGATAACGTAGAAATTGTTGGTTTCAATGAATCTCCACTTTCTTCAACTTGTACAGGTGTTGAAATGTTCAAAAAATTACTTGATCGCGGTGAAGCAGGTGATAACGCAGGTCTTCTACTTCGTGGTATTGAGAAAAAAGATATCCGTCGTGGTATGGTAATCACTGCTCCTAAGAGCATTACTCCTCATACTGAATTCAAAGGTGAAGTTTACGTATTGAGCAAAGATGAAGGTGGTCGTCACACGCCATTCTTCAACAAATACCGTCCTCAGTTCTATTTCCGTACAACAGACGTAACTGGTGAGTGTATGCTTCCAGAAGGTGTTGAAATGGTAATGCCTGGTGATAACGTAAACATGACAGTAAAACTTATCGCTCCAATCGCGATGGATAAAGGACTTAAGTTCGCTATCCGTGAAGGTGGTCGTACAGTAGGTGCTGGTCAGGTTACTGAAATTCTTAAATAAGATTTTGAGAATGCAAATACAAATGAGCCATTAGCTTGCTAGTGGCTCATTTATTTTAAAAATAAATTTGGTTCGAAGTCTTATTTTCGACTAAATATATTGCTAGTTTAATCAAAGTCCATTACCTTTGCATTCCTCAATGAGTCAAAGGCAACTTTGACTTTTTAGTTTGAGTAACTGAAGTTTTTTGAATTTTTCTACGGGCATAGTTCAACGGTAGAATAGAGGTCTCCAAAACCTTTGATCGTGGTTCGAATCCGCGTGCCCGTGCAATCTTAGAGTAAATAAAAATTAGTTTTACTTTTAAATTATTTTCATTTTATGAGCAAGTTTGGTAATTACATTCAAGAAGCTTACGATGAGCTACTTCATAAAGTAAGTTGGCCTTCTTGGGATGAACTTCAACAGACCACAGTTATCGTTTTGGTTTCATTGATGCTTATCACAGGGGTTATTTTTCTTATGGACTTCTCGGGAGAGAACGTTTTAACCGTGATTTATTCAATTTTAGGCAAGTAATCATATTATAAAATGAGTGATTCAGTTGTAGCACAAGAGACCAAATGGTATGTTCTTCGTGTGGTGAGCGGAAAGGAAAAGAAAGCCAAAGAATATATTGATAAAGAAGTGAAAATCCACAATTGGGGAGCTTCAATTCTACAAGTTTTGTGCCCAGTTGAAAAAATTTATAAAGTTCAAGCAGGCAAGAAAGTTTTAAGAGAAAAAATTCTTTTCCCTGGTTACTTAATGCTTGAAGCCGTTGATGGGAAGCTTTCTGATGAAATGGTGCAGACTATCAAGAATATCACTGGCGTTATTCACTTTCTTGGAAAAGACCAACCAACTTCTTTGAGAAAATCAGAAGTGAATAAAATGTTTGGTAAAATGGATGAGGTTAGTGAGCAAGGAGTTGGAATTGCTGAACCATATATTGTGGGTGAAACAGTGAAAATCATTGACGGTCCTTTCAATGATTTCAATGGAACTGTTGAAGAGGTAAATGAGGAAAAGAAAAAGTTGAAAGTAGTAGTGAAAATTTTTGGACGTGCTACTCCAGTAGAACTAAATTATTTGCAAGTAGAAAAAATTGCATAACATATTTGAACATTATCATAAAAGACCGCAATTGCGGTCTTTTTCTTTTTCATCAAATAGCCAATAAATTACTACACAACTTATCTTGGATTAATGACAACATAATGTAACTTCGTTTTTAGCGTTTAATTTGGGCAAATATTTCATTTTATTTATGCGATCAAAGCTTCTTTTATTTATAGTGATTTTTATTTCCTCTTTACAAGCAACTGCTCAAAGACAAGGTATCAATATGCCTGAGCATGATGATAAACTGTATTACTTTGGAATAACTTTTGGCTTGAATTATTCGGAATATAAAGTAAAGTATGCACCAAGTTTTGTAGCAACTGATACATTTACAAGAATTCAGCCTAAATGGAGTCCAGGGTTCAACTTAGGTTTGATGGCTAATTTAAGGCTCTCTAAGTTTGTTGATTTGAGATTTGTGCCTTCGTTGTCTTTTGCAGATAAAAGATTGGTTTACACTACAACCATACCTTCAGATTCAACTTTAGATAAGCGAATCGAATCAATTTATATGCACCTTCCTATCCAATTTAAATTCAAAAGTGATCGCATCTTAAATTTTAGATTTTATGGAATGTTAGGAGCTAAAATTGATTATGATATGGCTGCGAATGCTCGTTCACGACGTGCTGATGAATGGATAAAAGTGAAACCTTTTGATTTGGGATACGAAATGGGCGTTGGCTTTGAATTTTACTATCCGAATTTTATTTTTTCTCCAGAAATCAAGCTTAGCCAAGGCTTAGGCAATCAAATTTATTTTGATAAAAACATACCTCTTACCAATGCAATTGATGTCATTCAAACAAGAATGATTGTAATTTCAATTCATTTGCAGGGGTAATAAGAACCAAGAAATAAATTAATTACTACTTTTTAGTGAATAGTTAGTTTAAAGTAATTTAATTTTTTGAAGCATGCTTTTTGTCCAAATGATTTCATCTTTTATTTCATGATTTTCTTTTTCAGTATTATTTTCTAAGAGGAGTTTTAAGTAAATTTCTAAAGAGTTCCTCGCTTCTATTATTTTATTTAGACGTAAATAAGTTAATCCTTCTTCTTTATAAATTAAAAGATACTGTATGTTATTAAGATTTTTAGCTTGATGTAACAATGTTAAAATTTCTTCGTTTGATTCTTTGTTATTTAATTTTCTTTTTTTCAAAATAGCACTAACTAAATAATCAGATTCAGTAGCAACATTATTTTCTATGTTTTTTTTAGAAAGAGAATCAGCAATATCATGATGTGAGAATGCCCACAATTCAACCCAAGCGTTATAAGAATTAGCTAATGAAACCTTTCTTATATACGAAGATTGTTTGAGACTATTTGATTTAAAATCTTCAGATGTTTCTAAATATTTTAATCTTTCTTCAAGACTAGGGTGAGAATTTTGATATGAATAATTTGAAAATTTACCAATTAAGTTATTGTAGCTCTCTATCCTTTGTAATGCCGAAGATAATCCCATTTTATTATAATTTAAGATTTGAAGAATCTCTTTAGCCGCTGCATCTGATTGTTTTTCTTGTAATTGACTGTAATTCTTTCCAAAATTTTTACTTAAATCTTCGGTAATTATTTTAGATGTAATTATTGTTGAAGTTGTTAGTATTCCTGGTATATAGTTTTTATTATTAACTGATAAATAAAAATCACCTAGAGCAGCAATTGATGAAGTAAAAGTTGACCAAAACTTAGCATTTTTATTAGCTTCATCGGCATTCTCTTTATTTATGTTAATAATGTGATGATCTAAATAGAAATGTGCTAGTTCATGTGCTAAAATTCCTACAAGCTCATCTTCACTTTCTAAAGCTGAAAGTAAACTTGTTGTAATTATAATACAACCATTTGGTAATGTAAATGCATTTGGAATTGGATCCTTTAATATTTTGATGAAAATATTGTTTGATTTATTAGTATTACTTATATGCCCTGAATTTATTTTTGAAACCATCGAATACAAATAATCTTCCAAGTATTGATCGTTAAAAAAATAATTATTCTTATTGAGTGTGGAAATTAATTGATATGACTCAGCATTTAATTCTTCACGCAACTCATATTGTAAACCATTGACAAGTATATTTTCAAAAGAGCCGTTTATTAATTGTAATTTATCCCATACAGTGTTTATATCATTATTTGAATTAAGGTCAAATAGTTGCAATTTGTTGCAATCAACCTTATGAATTGAACTATTTTCTAATTTAATATTCAAAAATTGCTTTAAAATTCCATTACTATAATCATTTGATAGCCCAATAAGTAAGAAAGAACCCCCTTTGTTTATATCCTTGTCTATCTTTTCAACAGCTACTAACCTTAATGGGTTTTTAAAAACAATATCATATTGCGCAAAAACAAAAGAATGCAAAATGAAAAGTCTAAAAAATAAAAATAATTTTAAATATATTTTCATGACCATAGTTTAATATTGCTATTCACAACAAAAAATAATATAAATATAAAAATAGTTCTATTAGTTAGTCGTCCCTCAAAAAGCCACTTTTAGTTTTTGGGCAAAATAACTCCAATAAAAAACTGATAAATACAAGCAGATGAGTTTCCAACGACCTATTGCCTCTGTACGCCAGAGGTTCATTGCTCGCTTAAAATTCATGGCGGTGGCAGATAGCATCAAGTTTCATCATGTCACCCAATATCCCTTTGAGGTAGTTTCTATTCAATCGGTAATGTTGTTTTAAGTTACCAATAATGGTGATCCTATCCAAAAAAGGCTGTCTCTTTTGTTTTGAGACTGTGCCATTTTTATTTCAAATATTACAATTAGTGTTACGCTGATTTAAACTTTTTCACAGCGGCATCCAACATTGGAACAATTTCAAGCGCATCGCCAACAACGCCATAATCAGCAGCTTTAAAGAAAGGTGCTTCAGGGTCTTTGTTGATTACAACGATAGTTTTAGAAGAGTTTACTCCTGCTAAGTGTTGTATAGCTCCAGAAATACCAACAGCAACATATAAGTTAGGGCGAATGGTTCCACCTGTTTGACCCACATGTTCGTGGTGAGGGCGCCAATGACTATCTGCAACAGGGCGAGAGCAAGCTAAAGCAGCGCCAAGTGATGAAGCTAAAGATTCTAAAATATGCCAGTTTTCTGGACCTTTCAATCCTCGTCCGCCTGAAACAACCAATTCAGCTTCAGCCAAAGGAACGGTTCCTGTTACCTTGTTCACTTCCTTAACCTTTACAGCAAAATCAGTATCGGACAAAGCTGTTGTAAAACTATCTACAGATGCAGTTCCTTCTCCTTTCACTGGAGGGAAAGTGTTGGGCATCAATGTGATTACTTTAGTTGCACTAGAAATATTGACAAATGCGAAAGCCTTTCCTGCAAAAACTGCTTTCTTGACTACGAAGCCATTGCTTGTGTCAGGATAGCTAATAGCACCTGCAACAAGACCAGCTTGAAGACGAGCTGCAACCCTTGGTGCAACTGCTTTTCCGGTTACATCATGAGAAGCAACAATGACAGTTGCTTGTTCTTGTTGCGCAGCAGCAATAGTAGCTTTTGCATAAGCTTTACTACTTAAATTATTGAAACGAGCATCACTGAAATGCAATACTTTTTGAGCACCATAAGCACCCAATTGTTGCATAGCATCAGTTTGTGCATCACCTAGAACTAAAACTGTAGTAGTTGTTCCTAATTGTTTAGCTATAGTTGATGCATATTGCACCGCTTCGAAAGCTTTCTTTTTAAAAGCTCCTTGTGATTGTTCTGCTAATACTAAAACGGACATTATAAAGAGTTATAAAAATTAAATAATAGGATTAAATACTAAATGACTTTAGCTTCGTTATGCAATGCATTCACTAAAGCATCTAAATTATCTGCTGTAAACATTTTAACGCCAGATTTTGCAGGAGGCATGTCATAAGAAACAATATTACTCACTGAAGCAACAGCTGAAGAAGCTACCACTTTCAATGGCTTTGTTCTTGCTGCCATGATCCCTCTCATGTTTGGAATTCTTGCTTCAGCCATTCCTTTCTGGCAAGAAACTACTAGTGGCAACGAAGCCGTGTTCACCTCTTCACCACCTTCAATTTCACGAGCAATAGTAGCCTCAGAGCCAGCAACATCTAGCTTAGATGCAAACCCTATATAATCCATATCCAAAAGCTCAGCCAACATAGCACCCATAACCCCATTGTTGTAATCGATAGATTCTTTACCGCAAAGCACTAAGTTATATTGTTCGCCTTTTGCAAAATTGGCGATTTCACCAGCAACCACAAATGGGTCATTGCTTTCTGTGTCGATTCTGAAAGCCTCGTCGCCACCAAGAGCCAAAGCTTTTCTAATCACTGGTTCAGCATCTGCTTTTCCAACAGTCACTAAATGCACAGCCGATGCGATGCCAGCTTCTTTTAATTCTAAAGCACGAACTAAGGAATACCATTCGTCATACGGATTGATAATCATTGTGACACCATTGGTATTGAAAGTGGTATTGTTATCGCCAAATGCGATTTTGGTTGTTGTGTCAGGAACCTGACTAATACATACAAGAATTTTCATTCGAGGCTAATTTATTATTATAATTAAAACACAAATGATGTGTGAAATTGTTTGCAAACCTAATGCAAAATTGTGAAAGCCAATTTCAGCACCTCTTTTAGTTGATGAACAGGAAAAGAATAAATCAAAAAAAATTAAACAGATGATACATTTTGCTCTTCAATTATAATTAAAGCAAATATAGAATAGTTTACTATATCTATAAAATTAGCATCCATACCTTCGCTTACAATAGTTTGACCTTGATTGGCTAAAATTTGTTTTATACGCAACAATTTCACTAAAATCAAATCCACAAAACTTGCCTGACTCATGTTTCGCCAAGCTTCGCCATAATCATGGTTTTTTTGTTGCATCAAGTTAGCCACGCCAGCAGCCTCACATTCATACCATTTTTGGGCTTGTTCCACTGTCAAATCAATAGTTTCATCGTCTTTCATTGCCATTTGAATCAACGCAATGATGCCATAATTCATCATGCCTATAAATTCGCTTTCTATGGTATCCCCAATTTTTTGAACACCCTGTTCTTGAATTTGACGTATGCGCCAAGCTTTAATATATATTTGATCAACAATGCTTATTGGTCGAAGCACACGCCAAGAAGTGCCATAATCCAAGGTTTTTTTGAGAAACAAATCCTTGCATCGGTCAACAATTGCGCGATATTGCATTAAAGTATTTTCCATGTTGTTGCTCTCAGCTATCTGTACTTTCTTTGTTGTGAAATGAGCACCAAAAGTACATTTTTACCCGTACAAACCACGCTACAAAGCAAAGGAAAGCTTCTTTGTCTGGAAAGCCCAATAGTTATGGGCATTTTGAACGCAACACCCGACAGTTTTTATAACAAAGGGCGCAAGAGTAGTCTATCGGAATTGGTGGATAATGCTGGAAAAATGATTGAATATGGTGCAACAATTTTGGATATTGGCGGCACTACCACAAAACCCGGAACAGCTATAAGCGACGCCAATGTGGAGTTAGAAAGAGTATTGCCTCTGATTGAAATATTACACCAACAATTTGCTGAAACTTGGTTATCCATTGACACCTATCATGCTATTGTAGCGGAGAACGCCGTTGAAGCAGGAGCTCATATTGTGAATGATGTGAGCAGCGGAACAATTGACCTAAACATGTTGCCAACTGTGGCTCGTTTGGGAGTACCCTACATAGCCATGCACATGAAAGGAACACCGGAAACCATGCAACAAAATCCACATTATGAAGATGTGGTTTATGAGGTTAGAGATTACTTGCGACTAAAATGTGATGAAGCTAAATCTTTTGGCATTAAAGATATAATTATTGACCCTGGATTTGGATTTGGCAAAACAGTGGCTGATAACTTCAAGATGCTCAACAAAATGCACACCTTTAGGATTCTTGGAAAGCCAGTATTAGCAGGACTTTCAAGAAAATCAATGATTTACAAAACACTTAAAAATTCAGCAGAACTCGCACTGAATGGCACAACCGCTTTAAATATGATTGCCTTGCAACAAGGAGCCAATATTCTCCGTGTTCACGATGTAAAAGAAGCAGTTGAAACCATTCAATTGTTTGAATCCTTGAATGCCAACAATTAAACTTCTTTTTTACCAATAATTGGATGGCGTTTAAATTCTTTTTGACGGTCGAATAAAAAACGATATGTAGCGAGTTTGCGACTTCTTTGTGTGCCCAAACTTTCAGCAATATTGATCATTTTTGGATTAAAATCGCCAATCCACGTCATCTCGTAGTCCTCATACTTAGTGCGAGGCTGTAGCCAATTTGCCGCTTCAACAATCATATAAGCATCAATTCCTTTTCCTTGAAATTCAGGAATAACACCAAAAACCAAACCAACAAAGCGTTTACAATTTCCAAACTCTTGCATCCAAAGAAATCTCAGCTTTTCTATCAAGCCAAAACGACCGTTAAGATGCTTAAAATATTCATTTAAATCAGGAAGGTTTATCCAAAAAGCAATAGGCACTTCTTTATAATAGGTGAACCAATTCAAAGTCTCATCCATAACGGGTTTCATGGTTTGAAACATTTTTTGAACAGCTCGTTCTTCAAGCTCCTTTCCTCCACCATGAGCAGCCCAAGCTTTGTTGTAAATAATCGTAAAATCTTTAGCAAATTTGGAAAGGTTCTTTTTGTCGATATGAATCACTTTGAAGTCCTTATCCTTCCCAATTTCAGCATGTCTTATATAAAATTTTTCTTGTAATCTTTTTTTACTTTTCAGCGTGAAACAAATCTGATTGAAATATATCTTAAAACCATAGGCTTCGAAAAGTTGCTGATAGTATGGTGGATTGTAATTCATGCCATAAAGTGGCGGTTGAAAACCTTCAATTTGTAATCCCCACCACTTGTCGCGCTCACCAAAATTGATGGGACCATCCATAGCTTCCATCCCCTGCTGTTCCAACCAATGTTTACAATGATCGAACATGAAATTAGCGGCATCTTGATTATTGATGCATTCAAAAAAACCAATGCCGCCTGTAGGCTGTTCCATTTTGTATTTCTTATTTACAAAAGCTGCAATACGTCCAATATTTTGACCACTTTCATCTTGTAACAGCCACCGAGAACAAGAACCTGATTTGAAAAATTTGTTTTTATTGGGGTCAAAAACCTCTTCAATATCTTTGTTCAGCGGTCGAATCCAATTTGGATCTTTTTCATAAATAAAAAGCGGTAATTCTAAAAATGCACGAATCTCTGCTTGAGTTTTTACTTCCAACAAACGCATAGAGCAAATATAATTGATTGGAACTGTTTCCTTTCAACACAAGCTCTTGAGTAATATGAATAATTGGCAAATTGAGCATATCCACTATATTGCACTGCGATGCAAATACTTATTTGGATTATAATAATACTTGTCAGTTTTGGAATAGGATTTTGGGTGTTTCGAACAGACCAAAAAAAGGCTGTTCCCTACCCAATAGCAACAGCTGGACTTAGAGCCTTACTTTTGTTTTTGACCCTCTATTTATTATTTGCACCAAGTATGACTTTGGAGCAACAAGAAACACAAAAACCAATTGTTGTACTGTTGCAAGACAATTCCACATCCGTTGCTAGAGCATTGCAAAAAGATAGTAGTAATTATAGACAACAATGCTCCGATTTAATGGAGCGTTTGAGCCAAGACTATCGGATAGTGAAATGGGGATTTGGCAACACCATTCAAAAAGACACCTTATTCGATTATCGACAACAAGCTACCGATATTTCGGCTGCGCTGAGTCAAGTGGCTAACTTGTATGGACAACAAAATTTGGGTGCAGTCATTTTAGCATCGGATGGGAAATTCAATCAAGGTGAAAATCCAGTGTTTCAAGAACTCAATTTGAACAGCACTTTATATTCCATTGGATTGGGTGATAGCAGTTTACAAAAAGATATCAAAATCAGTAAAGTTTTTGCTAATAAAAAAGTGACGTTGCACAGTCAATTTGAAATTAGTGCTTCGCTAATAGCTGAGGCAGCATTGGGTTACACGGGAAATATTGAAATCAATGAAGTAACCACTGGCATTAAATCGTACAGCAAAGTGGTGGTGACTGCCAACAAATTTGATCGGACAATTTCGTTCAATTTGAAAGCAGAAAAAGAAGGATTGCATCATTACATCATCAGCGCACCAAAAGCTGAGGGTGAAAAAAACACAGCGAACAACCAACAAGAAATTTTTGTTGAAGTGATTAATGAAAAGAAAAAAATTCTTCTCTTAGCTGCAGCACCTCACCCTGATGTTTCGGCAATAAAAGAAGCATTGAGCAAAGTTGAAAGTTACGATATCGATGTGCGAACAGTGGATAAAATCCCTAATGATATCAATGATTATCAAGTGTTGATTTTGCATGGATTGCCCTCCAATTTTGTTGGACTTCAACAATTGTCTAATGTGCAAAAACCGAGTTGGCTTATCATGAGTTATGGCTCAAGTAATTCCTTGTTTAACCAAAGACAAAACTTGGTAAAACTAAATGTCAACACCCAAAATCTGCAACTTCAACAGCCAAGCATCAATTCCAATTTTAGTGGATTCAGTTTGCCAACAAGCGCAATAGCTGTAATGGATAAAATGCCTCCATTGGCTTGTCCTGCAGGTACGGCACAAATCAACCCAATAGCTCAAAACCTATTGCAATCTAAGTCGAATGCTAACTTTCCGATATGGACTATGTCACAAGGAAACACGCCGTCAGCCTTGCTTTTAGGAGAAGGAATTTGGCGTTGGCGGATGTTTGAATATAAATATTTCAACAACCACAAAGTGATTGATGAAATGATTCAACAGACTGTTGCTTTTCTTGCTGCCACCACGAATGACAAACCATTTCGAGTGGAAATGCCCAAACAAATTTGGAGCGACCAAGAGCCTATTTTGCTTAATGCCTACTTGATGAACGAAAGCAATGAACAAGTGAATACGGCAAGTGCAACAATTTCAATTTCAGATACAAAAGGTCAAAAACAAAGCTATCAATTTGAACCATTTGGCAATAGCTATAGATTGAATATTGGCTTCAGAGCTGCAGGTACTTATCAATATCAAGCACAGACAAAATGGAAAGACAAAACTTATACTATTTCAGGAAGTTTTGCAGTGCAATCAACACCACTTGAAATGATGGATAATGGCTCGGATTTCAGCCTTTTGAACAGTTTATCGAAAAAATACGAAGGTAACTTTTTCACAAGCCAACAAGTTGCAGCTGTTTATGATTCCATTAAAAATAACCCAACAATAAAACCTATTATTCAATCACAAGTTGAATACATTCCATTAGTTGATTGGAAATGGTATTTTTTATTGTTGATTGTGATAGCCGTTGCAGAATGGTTATTGCGAAAATATTGGATGGCGATGTAACTTGTTTTATTTAACTTGGATTTCGTCCACAACATGTTCATTGAAGTACTCATTAATACGGACAATCAGTTGGTCTTTACCGTAATAAAGTTCTTGTTTGAGGGCAGCCACATCGGAATAGATAGTGAGCTTTTTATCTACCAAAATCACGTTACGCGTATATTTTGCAATTGTTTTGTCCACAATTTGTTCCCATTCTTGTTGTATCCGAAGTTCTATTACCTTGTGTTTCCATTTCGATTTTTCGAACAACAAATTCATTGCTTCGCCAATACTATAGGAGCCCATAATTAATCAATTGAAATGGTTATTTTTTTTCCAATACCTTCTTCAACTACACGATAAAGTGTGGATAATTGCATATCGGTTTTTCCATTTTCAATTCTGGAAATATATGATTTTTTTGTTCCGAGTTTTTGCGCCAATTGTTCCTGAGTTAGTCCCGCAGCCAAACGAGCTTCTTTCAGCATTTCGCTTACCGAAAAAATCATAGCCTTTTCTTCGAAAGCAGTTCTTTTGGCGCTTCCTATATTGCCATATCTTAAATCGAGGAGCTCTTCGAAGGTTTTGGGTTTGAGCATGTATAATTGTAGAAAGCGCTAAGATAAGGAATGTTAGAAAGTGGTTATAGTAATTTATCACAAACTGACTATGAAAAAAGCTGCCTTTATAAGTGGCAGCTTCATATAATGCCTTATTCAAATAAACATAAACCATATGTCAAAATAAATAGTTTGAGTTTGAAGTTGATTTAGTGCTATCTTGAGAATCAATTGTGCAAACACTGCATAAGCCATCAGGTGTAGCTTCACATCCATGTGTATTGGCACATGCTTTAGTAGTGCAAGACACTTTAACACCCCCTATTGTTGCTAAACTCAATTCGCCTGTTGATGTGTTTAAAGTCAACAATGAGGTTGATTTGTAGCCCGAACCTCTAGCCACTAAAAAGTATATGTCGCCACGCTTTTCAATTGTTACAGCAGTGAGAGTAACTTCTAAATCACTACTGCTTAATAACTCATTCCAACTGTCCAAAATCTCAGAGCTTGAGAAAGTCAAAGTTGGGTCGCCTTGATTGTTTATTGTACCTAAAACTTGTGCTTGAGTTTGGTAACAAAACAAGAATAAAATTGCTGATAAAATTAAAGTTTTGATCATGACTTAAAGTTTTTTATTTATGCAAAAAACACAATTTTAAAAATTTGTATCGTTAAATGATACAACAAATCGCTTTATTGAAAATATAGAATTTTATTAAAAATAGTAAAAAACATGTTCACCAATTAGTAAACAACCTTCGTAACTCCTTGATAATCAATGAGTAATTTTTTTTAGAAAAAAAGTTTTCTATAGTAAATTCACCTATCTTTGCACCCTCAAAAACAGAAAAACACAATATCAATGTCTCATTTATCTTCTGAACAAAAAAAGAATATCTACGCAACCTTTGGCGGAAATGAAGCAAATACAGGTTCAATTGAAGCTCAAATTGCACAATTGACTGAGCGTATCAACCACATTTCTCGTCACTTGCAACAAAACAAAAAAGACTTTTCAACACACCGCGGTTTGATGCGCATGGTTGGTCGTCGTAAGCGTTTATTGCAATATTTAAGCCGCACTAATCTTACAGGCTACCGTCAACTCATCGAGAAACTCGGTCTTCGTAAGTAAACAAATTAACGTATTATTGCTATTCCCAACCTTCAAAAAGTTGGGAATACTTTTATTTAATGATGTCAAAAATTACACACATGATTCCCAATCCAATTTCCGTATCGTTCAAATTAGCTGACGGACGCGAAATATCGATTGAAACCGGAAAACTCGCTCGTCAAGCCGATGGAGCAGCCGTAGTTCGCTTAGGCAATTGCATGTTGCTCGCTACGGTAGTGGCCAACTCAGAGCCAAAGCCCGGACAATCTTTCTTCCCGCTGACTGTTGATTACCAAGAAAAAATGGCTTCTGCCGGTAAAATTCCTGGTTCATTTTTTAAACGCGAAGGTCGCTTAAGCGATTACGAAGTCTTGATTTCAAGATTGATTGACCGCGCGCTTCGCCCACTTTTCCCAGAAGATTATTTCTGCGAAGTTCAGGTGATTGTTACCCTAATTTCTTCTGACCCAGAAGTGATGCCTGATGCATTGGCGTGTCTTGCAGCATCAGCAGCTTTGGCTGTTTCAGACGTGCCTATTCAAGAAGTGATTTCAGAAGTTAGAGTTGGTCGTGTGAATGGTGAATTCAAAATCAACCCTACTCGCACTGAAATGAAATCTGCGGATATGGATTTCATCATCGCTGCCACTGAAAACAACATTATGATGGTGGAGGGTGAAGCCAAAGAATGTCAAGAAGAAGATTTGATCCAAACGATTGAATTGGCTCACCAAGCTATTCGTCAACAAATTCAAGCACAACATGAATTGCGCGCCAAAGTGGGCATCACCACAAAACGCGAATATGCAAAGCCTGAACAAAACGAAGCATTACAACAAAAAGTAGAAGAACTTGCTGGTGCAAAGATGATGGAAATTTCCATGAGCGGTACCGCCAAAAGTGAACGCAGCAATGCTTACAAAGCTCTTCAAGTAGAATTGATGACTCAATTAGCGGCTCAATATCCTGCTGATGCACCAATGTCTGAAACAGACACTAAGTTGGCAAAGAAATATTTCGAAGACTTACAATATTACACTGTTCGCAACATGATTCTCGATCAAAAGCGTCGTCTTGATGGTCGTGGATTAGAGGATGTTCGTCCTCTTACAATGGAAATTGATTTGTTGCCTTCGCCACACGGTTCTGCATTGTTCACACGCGGCGAAACACAATCTTTAACTACTGTAACCCTTGGTACTTCAGAGGATGAGTTATTGCAAGAAAGTGCAGCAACATCTGAATATGCTAAGTTCATCTTACACTATAATTTCCCACCGTTTTCAACTGGAGAAGTGAAACCAATGCGTGGACCAGGTCGTAGAGAAGTGGGACATGGTAATTTGGCAATGCGTTCGTTGAAACAAATGATGCCTGGAGATACTTACCCTTACACGGTTAGAATTGTGTCAGATATATTAGAATCTAATGGTTCTTCATCAATGGCAACTGTGTGTGCGGGTTCATTAGCCTTAATGGATGCTGGTGTTCCTTTTCCTAAACACGTTGCTGGTGTTGCCATGGGCTTAATTTCCCGTTCAACTGATGGCAATTGGGCTGTGCTTACCGACATCCTAGGAGATGAAGACCATCTTGGTGATATGGATTTCAAAGTAACAGGCACTCGTGATGGTGTTTGTGGCATTCAAATGGATATCAAAGTTGATGGTCTAAGCATGGATGTGATGCGTCAAGCATTAGCACAAGCACGTCGTGGAAGAATGCATATTCTAGAAGCCATGTATGCTTGCGTATCTGAGGCAAGGGCAGAATTGAAACCACACGCACCTCGAATTGAACAAATGGAGATTGACCGCGAGTTCATTGGTGCAGTTATCGGACCAGGTGGAAAAATCATTCAAGAAATCCAAAGAGAAACTGGTGCAACCATCAACATTGAAGAAGTTGACAACAAAGGCATCATCAAAATTTTCTCATCTAACAAAGAGTGCATCGACAAAGCAACGGCTTGGATTAAAGGCATTGTAGCCATTCCAGAAATTGGTGAAACCTACGAAGGTGTGGTGAAAAGCATCGTTCCATTTGGCGCATTCATCGAGTTCATGCCTGGCAAACAAGGCTTATTACACATATCAGAAGTAAGCTGGAAACGCCTTGAAACCCTTGATGGTGTTCTGAAAGAAGGTGATACCGTGAAAATAAAATTAGTTGGCACTGACCCGAAAACAGGCAAACTACGCTTGAGTAGAAAAGTGTTGATGCCAAAACCTGAAGGGTATGTGGAGCCAGAAAAACGCGAAGGTGGTGAACGTAGAGAACGTCGTGATGACCGTCAGGGCGACCGTCGTGGCAACGATAGAGGAGGTGACCGCAGAAATAATAACGATCGTAGAAACTTCGAAAGAAGAGACAACGACAGGAAACAAGAAGAGCGTCCTTCGCCAACCAACAACAATGAAAACAATGCACCACAATCACCATCAATGGATATTGACGATGCAGATATGAAACTATAATTTATAGCGCTACATAAAATAAAATGCGGTTGATTTCAATATGATTTCAGCCGCATTTTTCATTTGAAGCATTATAAAAATCAACAAGACCTAATTTCGACAAGAAGACTTTAAATTTGTCAAAATCAAATTGCAATCATGAAACAGATAAGAATTTTATTGATTTTTATTTTTTTTAGTTCCAATCTAGCTAAAGCGCAACAAATGAAATATGAGACTGTGATGGCTAAAGTGAAAGCTGAATTGCAAACAATAGTGCCCAAACACCTACTTCCATTTACTCAATTATATTATAGTCCCTACTATTTGATCGATAATGGTGAAGAAGAATGGCAATTATTGGAACAAGGAAAAGATTTGATTGGGAGACTAAAAATGATGAAAGTAAGGTATGAACTGAAGGTGCCACACACAGGCTGTCCTCAATACGAAAACGTTCAATCAATCTTGGAATTAGAGTTTAATCAAGCTTTGAAAATAGTGAACTATAAGGGCTTGGAAGTGGTGCCAACATTTGTACTAAAAAATACACCTTGTAAATTAATGACGACTCAAAAAGCAGCTGAAATAGCCAAATCTTATGGTGTAAACGCCGATACTTCATGGTTCTCCATTGAATATGACAGCTTTGATAAAAGATTTCAATACACGGCAACTCAAGAGTCGGAAAATGCAGAAGAATTCACCATTGTAATTGATGCACAAACAGGCGAGCTATTAGCCAATACATTTAAATGAAAAAACTTATACTATTTATCATCTTAGTCCTTGTTCAGAACAAAAGTTTTGGGCAAAAATCCCCTCAGTTCACTGAGCTTTTGAATAAAGGAAGCGTAACAGCAGTGAACAATTACATGTTGAAAAACGATGAAATTCTAAAACATGAATATGCCGAAAACAATATCTACTGGCGGCTTTATCGTGAAGTGCTTCCATGATATTATGAAGGAACTATTCAGATATATTACACGGAACTCTATTCGGATTGGCGTCACAAGCTTTTTTCCAATTTTAGTAAATGTTTTGGTCAAAGACAGCACTAATTTTTATTGGGTACGGAAATCACAAGATAGTAGCACCCACAATACATAAATTTATGACAGTTTTGTGATCGAAAATGAATATAAAAATTTTGTCACTCAATTTAAATCAACATATAAATCAGAATTAAATAGGAAATACTTGTTTATCGATACGATAAATTTTGGCAATCAATGCAAACCTGATGCAGAACTAACAACCGAATTTAAACTAATGAATAAATATGTTGCGGATAAAAACATCAAAGCTATGACCAATTGGCTGAAAAGTGGGAATACTGAATTACAACTTTTTGCGGTGAAGGCACTAAAGTTTTTAAAAAATAACAATGAAAATATTTCAAAAGAATTGATGGGTTTGACAGAATTAGTGCTTTCTAAAAAAAGGAAACATTAATCTTTGTCAAGATGGATTGGAACGTCGAATACAAATTCCAAAGCTAGTGAAGGATTTCGACGCCTATTGAAACATGACAAAAAAACATCAATAACAAATCGTTTACAAATATAGTTGCATATTATCCCTAAAATTGTAGCCAATATTAGGCTTAGTCCATTTATATTAAAAAAAATATATTACATTTTGCAATTCTGATGATTTCTGCCTTGGCAGTAAAAGCAGACAAAAAGCAGAAAACAAAAAAAGCAGTTTCCAAAGTACAAGCCACAATCTCCAAAGAAGTTGAAGAAGAGAAAAAGGAGAAAGAAGCTAGGAAACAAATGTTGCTCAACGCTGACACGTTGAATGTTGAACAAATTGCATTTGACTACTTTCTCACCAAAATTGACAGTTTTAGTTTTGACGCTTATACAAGCTATAAGTTCAATAAAAAGAAAGACAGAATGTTCTATACAGGCATGACGGAATTGTACCAAGATTTGATGTTGGGCAATTGTAAACCTATGCTTTCAAGAAGAAAAAATTTATTGATGCAGGGTCTTTTAACGATAGAAACAGAATGTTGAGTTTTGAAAAAGAACCTAGAAAATAAATACATCAGAAAAATACATTGTCAAGGTAAAAGTGATGAATGACAATGCCGATAGAAAACCAACCGATGCTAATATCGCTATTTCAAACAGATATAATTTTGACGGCTACTATTATGTTCGTATCAAAATTGATCCAAGGATTGATTTAATGCATACTTATTTTTATGCTAAAATCAATGCAAAGTGCGAACCGGAAAATTGGATTGTGGCTTCAGATATAGAATAGTTTTCAGCAATAAATTTTTAGTATCATTGGTGGTTGTTTCAGCCACCAATTTTGTTTTATGCGCTTAGTTTTTATCCTTCTCATTTGCATTTATTCCTTACAATCGTTTGCTCAACAAGACAAGCGCATAGCCTCTTCAGCAGACATTTACAGCGAAGAAGGCTATTTGCAAATGACTATAAGCTATGATCCAAGTTGTCAATGCAGAATATATAAAGAATATTATTTTAATGGAAAAGTTTCAGGCAAGAGAACTTTTAAAATTGAAGGCAAAAAAGAATTTATCGATGGTGAAGACATTTCCTATTATCCAAATGGAAACATTAAAGAATATAAATTTTGGAA
>CAZNVQ010000046.1:0-332 GCA_964576425.1 uncultured Flavipsychrobacter sp.
CTTTAAACACATATTGTTTTTCCAGCAAATCGTAGTAGATATTTACTTCGGGATAATAATAATATTTAAAACGTTGAGCCCATGAAACACTAGTGGATAAAAGCAATAAAAAAAGTAGAGCAAGTCTTGTTTGACGCATAGCTATGAAAATTTGGAAACAAAATTAGAACACGAATATAAGAGATTGAAATTGAAATAGCTGCTTGAACACCTTTTCAAGGATGTTTTTGATGTAATATTGGTCAAAAAGCATGCAAGCGCAAGCATAGATTGTATATTTGCACCATGAATTTAAATGCACTCACCGCTATTGCACCAATTGATGGTCGGTA
>CAZNVQ010000046.1:357-19035 GCA_964576425.1 uncultured Flavipsychrobacter sp.
TCAGAATTTGGATTGATTCAATATCGAGTTAGGGTGGAAGTGGAATACTTTATTTTTTTAGCAGAGAAGAAATTATTTTCATTACCTACAGGTGTTAAGCCAATAAAATTGAGAGCTATTTATGAAAACTTTAGTGAAGAAGATGCTCAAAAAATAAAGGACTTAGAAAAGACAACCAATCACGATGTGAAGGCGGTTGAATATTTTTTGAAAGAAAAATTAACTGCTCTTGGTGCTGGCGAACAAGTGGAGTGGGTTCATTTCGGATTAACTTCCCAAGATATCAACAACACCGCTATTCCGTTGTTGTGGAAAGAGGCTTTGGAAAACGAATTTTTACCAGCGCTACAAAACACGATTCTTCATTTACGTCAGCAAGCCAAAGAATGGTCAACAGTTTCAATGTTGGCTAAAACCCATGGTCAGCCTGCTTCTCCAACAACATTAGGCAAAGAATGGATGGTGTTTGTGGAGCGATTGGAAGGACAGGTTCGGTTATTATCGCATATTCCATTTGCTGCAAAGTTTGGTGGAGCAACAGGCAATTTCAATGCACATCATGTGGCTTTTCCAAAGATAGATTGGGTGAAATTTGGCAACGATTTCGTGACCAAAAAACTAGGTTTGGAGCGCATGCAATTCACCACACAAATTGAACACTATGATAATCTTGCTGCGCAATTTGATGGATTGAAAAGAATCAATACCATCTTAATTGATTGTTGCCGAGATATATGGACTTATATTTCAATGGATTATTTCAAGCAAAAAGTGAAAGCCAATGAAGTAGGTTCTTCTGCCATGCCACACAAAGTGAATCCGATAGATTTTGAAAATGCAGAAGGAAATCTTGGTATCGCCAATGCTTTGTACGAGCATCTTTCCGCCAAACTCCCGATAAGCCGATTGCAAAGAGATTTGACGGACAGCACGGTTTTGAGAAATATTGGAGTACCTCTGTCGCATAGTTTTTTAGCCTTAGTGTCGTTTGAAAAAGGATTAGGCAAACTTTTATTGCATCAAGAAAAAATCAAACAAGACCTAGAAAACAATTGGGCAGTTGTAGCAGAAGCCATTCAAACCATACTGCGCAGAGAAAATTATCCGCAACCTTATGAGGCTTTGAAAGCATTAACAAGAGGAAAGTCAAGTATTAATAAAGACGACATGCATCAATTTATTGATGGATTGAAAATTACAGCATCGCTCAAAAAAGAATTGAAAGCAATAACGCCCCATAACTACGTTGGCGTCAACTTCAAATACTAATCTTTCAATTTATCATGTTGAATAAATTACCTGAGACCCTATTGAATCAGATGGAACAAATTCCTTCTTTTGATAGGGTTTCTTTTTTGTTGGCACATCAAGAACCTGCTGTTACCTCTATCAGATTACATCCATTAAAAAAAGGCGCACATTTTGATGGAACATCAACAATACAATGGTGTGACGAAGGATTATATTTACCACAAAGACCCATATTTACGCTAGATCCATTGTTTCATTCGGGAGCCTATTATGTTCAAGAAGCATCATCCATGTTTTTGAAGCATGTGATGCAAACCGTTGTAGATCAAGCAAAAGGATTGCGAGTTTTGGATTTGTGTGCAGCACCCGGTGGAAAGTCAACTTTGCTGGCAACTTTTTTGGATGAAACATCTTTATTAATATCAAACGAAGTCATTAGATCAAGAGCAACAATCTTGGAAGAAAACATGGTTAGATGGGGCTATCCAAACACTTGGGTGACGGCTAATGACCCCAAAGATTTAGGCAAGCTCAAAGGTTATTTTGATATCATTGTTGTGGATGCACCTTGCAGTGGTTCTGGTTTGTTTAGAAAAGACCAAAGAGCACTAGAAGAATGGAGCGAGTCGAATGTACAGTTGTGCAGCCAAAGACAGCAGCGGATTTTAGCGGATATATGGCCAGCATTAAAGGAAAATGGCGTGTTAATTTATGCTACCTGTTCTTACTCCTTTGAAGAAGATGAGGCTATATTGTCCTGGTTGAAAACTAGTTTTTCAGTTGAAAAAATAAATATTCCATTATCAACTGAGTGGAACATTGTTCAGACGGAAACAGATGGTCTTCAAGGTTTTCGCTTTATGCCACATTTGACTCAAGGCGAGGGATTTTTCATCAGCATTCTCAGGAAAAAAGAACAAACCAATAGTTTACCAAGTCCAAAATTTAAATCAATTCATGAAGCCAAACAGGAACCATGGTTGAATTACTTTTTGAAAAATAAGTCCCTCAAATTAATCAACTCTAATCAAAGCGATTTTCACGCCATACATCCTGACCATGAAGTAGATTTTCACCGCTTAAAATCACATGTGTATTTTAGAAAATTAGGCGTACAATTGGGCGCACCGGTAGGCAAGGATTGGATTCCAAGTCATGAAGTTGCGTTGAGTATTGAAAGGTCGATCGAGATTCCTTCAATTGAATTGAATAAAGAAGATGCGTTAAGGTTTCTAAAAAAAGAAAACTTTGAAATTGAAGCTTCAGTTAAGGGGTGGCAATTGATAACGTACAAAGATCTTGGATTAGGTTGGATAAAGGCACTAGGCAACCGATTCAATAATTATTTACCAAAACATTGGCGCATACGAATGGAAATTGATGAAATATAGTTATCAAAATTCGTAATTTGGTTGTTCAATTTGTTGCACATGAAAAAAAGGATTGTATTTCTTTTATGCTGTATTTCATCAATTTGTCATGCACAAACAGATAGTTTTTTTGTGGCTTGCGACAATAATGTTTGGATCATCAATTATGCCAAGCCTAAAGAAGAAACCATATTTCAAGTAGCTAAAAAATTTCATGTTCCTCCGGCAATTTTAGCAGATTTCAATCATGTTTCTTTGCAATCTAATGTTGCTGAAATTAAAACATTAAAAATCCCAATTGCTGCTTACAACTATGTAAAACAGCCTGGTTCAGAAACCAAAACACTGTATTTCAGAGCCTTGAAATCGAATCCTTTAATTTCAATCACCAATTGCACTACGGTAAGCCTTTCAACAATAGAGTCTTGGAATGATAATATAAAATCAAGCGATTTTAAAAAAGGTCAAGCCATTATAGTGGGTTGGTTATTGTATGACCCAACTCCCCAACCAATTAAATCCAACAAAGACATTTCGACACCAACCAAGAAAACAGCTGTTGAAAATTCAAAATCACTTTCTAGTAATCCGAATAAATTACCCACTAAAACAACTGTAACGATTATTTCACCAAAAGACAGCGTTGTTACCAAAGACACGGTAACTGGTCGAGAAGCGGAAATTGCTTTCATGAAACAAGCAAATTTGGTGGATAGTTTTGCTACTGAAAAAGGAACTGTTTCGTTTTTTAAGAGAGCAGGAAAATCTGATAAAAATTTATATTTTGCTTTTCACAACACGGCAAAAATCGGATCAATCATTAAGCTCACCAATATTGGTAATGAAAAAACCATATATGCTAAAGTGATTGGAAAATTACCCAAAACAGCAGCTTTCTACAATTCTTTTGTGGGAATTAGTAGTGATGCAAAGCAGGTTTTAGATGTTAGAGATGAAAAAGCTTGGTGTGAAATTCAGTTTATCCCTTTATTGAAATTGTGGTAATATTTTACCATGTCCATTGACATTTTTTACAGAAATAAGTTCTGTTATTAGATTTATCAAAAATAAACAAATATAATTTAGCGTATATTGATTTATTTATACGTGTAATTCTCTTACTCCCGCATCGACGACAATGTTTTTCAGAAACGAATTGGAATTTTTTCGTTTTTCCAGACTTTCTATTGTCTGATACAGAGTTTGAATCGTTGTAGTTACTAGGGTTTTGATTGTCCATTGATTTCACTAATGTGATAGTGGCTAATTTTTTCAAAAATAGTATCTTACATAATTATTACCTATTTTATGTGAAATTTTTTGTTAACATACGATTAATTCACCATATTTTACTGCTATTTAAATTTGACATTATCCAATTTTCAAAGCAATTTTGAACCATGCAAATGAAACAAGTTGTTGGTCAACAAGCCGCTAAAAATGGCTTAATCAACATGTGGCAATCCAATCATCTTCCTCATGCACTTTTATTGCTTGGTAAAGAGGGTACGGGCGGTTTGCCACTAGCTTTAGCTTTTTCACAATATGTTTTTTGTTCCCATAAATCGGAGAATGATTCTTGTGGCAACTGTCCTAATTGCCAAAAAGTAGCTAAAATGGAACATGCTGATTTGCACTTTTCTTTTCCAACAATTCCACCAAAATCTGGCGTAAAAGCTAAAAGCCAATATTATATCCAAGAATTTAGAGCGTTTTTTGCACAAATTCCATATGGAACGACATATGATTGGCTGAAATATATCAATGCAGAAAACAAACTAGGGAACCTCACAGCTGATGAATGCAGGGAAATTATTGAAAAGCTCAACTTGAAATCATATGAAGGTGGAAAAAAAATTCAAATCATTTGGCGTCCAGAATATCTTGGGAAAGAAGGAAATATTTTACTAAAATTAATAGAAGAACCACCTGCCGACACCCTTTTGTTATTAGTGGCTGAAAATACGGATGAAATATTGCCAACAATTTTATCCAGAACACAAGTGGTTTGGCTGGCTCCAATTCATGCAGCCGACATTGCACAAGGGCTTACGGAAAGATCAATGGCAGATGCTAAAAAAGCTGCACAAATTGCCCATATTGCTAATGGAAGTTTCACTGAAGCTTTGAATTTAGTACGACACACAGACAACGATTTATTTCCAGATGTTCGCCGATGGTTCAATGCAATTTTCACCAATAAAGGACTAGAAATCATCAAATTTGTTGATGATATTTCCAAATCGGGTAGGGAGCAACAGAAGAATTTATTTGAATTTATAATACGTCTTTTAGATCAAACCGTTCGATTTCGGTATTTACCACACATTGAACCTTCGCTTCCAGATGAGGAAAGTGCATTCGTGAAAAAACTCGCAGGAATGAAAATTTCAACAGAATCGCTTCATGAAATGTTGAAAGAAATTTCAAAAACAATATATCACATTGAAAGAAATGCGCATAGTAAAACTCAATTAATGGCGGTTTCCATTAAAATCAATCATATTATCTCTAACAAGCCTTCCTTAGAGATGTGATTTAATTTTCTCTTTGTTTTTGGCAATAAATTGTTCCATTTCAGCTAATGAATAACTACTGAGGTTGTTGCATGTCATTAATCCACCTTTTTGTGCAGCCATCGCACCAAAAAATACATCTTTATATCCCTCAATTGTGTGCGCATCAGGATTTATTGAAAGCAATACGCCCATTTCTTGGGCATAATTAATCCAAGCCCAATCAAGATCTAATCTTTTAGGATGAGCATTGATTTCAATTACAACTTGGTGTTTTTTACATGCATCAATGATTGTTTTGTAATCAATTGGATATTCTTTTCTAGACAATAATAAACGCCCAGATGGATGTCCTAAGATCGAAGTGAAAGGAATTTGAATGGCTGTTAAAATTCTTTGCATTGCCTTTTCCTCAGTCATTTTTAAGTTGCTATGTACCGAGGCTATGACCAAATCAAATTGAGCTAAAACATTATCGGAATAATCCAATTGACCATCATTTAATATGTCAGCTTCAATGGATTTGAAAATTTTAAATGGAGCTAATTTTATATTTAAAACATCAATTTCTATGTGTTGGGCTGCAATTCGTTCAGGCGTCAAGCCTTTGGCATAATATGCGGCTTGAGAGTGATCGCTTAATACCAAATATTCAAATCCTTGAGCTTTTGCTGCTAAAGCCATTTCTTCAATACTATGCAAACCATCACTCCAATTGGAATGGGAGTGTATGATTCCACGAATAGAATTAGGTTGAATTATAGCATTAATATCAATAGGTATCTCCGTTATTTCAATGTCTTCTCTTAAATAAGGTGGTATAAATGATATTCCAATATGTTCAAAAATTGCTTCCTCTGAATCAAAATTTATATTTAAATCAACAGATTTTATTAATGGTGCTACGAATTGCTCACTTCCAGTTGTGTTGAAAAGTTCTCTAAAAAATTGCTCATTTGAACTAAAGTATATTTTCAATTTTGGACAATTCAAAATGTTGATAATCAATGACTTATCATCAATTATCTCGATAGAAACTGAAGGTGAAGATTGAAAAGCAGCTAGCAATTCTGTCTTTTTTAAATCTGTAATTATTTCTATGCATTCAAGAGTAATGCTTTGTCTTCGAACATCGCCAGTAAGGCTAAATCTTGCATTGGAAAACCTCTTTTTTAACTGTTGCAGCCATGTTTCGGCAAATTCGTGAACGTCTGCCCAAAGATGAAATCCTTTGTTGGAATTAATGAAAGCAATATTATCTAATATACTTTGTTGCGTTTTTCCACCAAAACCTTTGTAAGCAGCCAATCTATTTTCATGACAAGCGTATTCTAATTCCCCAACAGATTCGATGCCCATTTCCTTCCAAATAATTGCCACTTTTTTGGGTCCAAGACCTTTTATGGACATAATTTCAAGCACACCTTGAGGCGTTTTATCAATTAAATCTTCTAATGCTTGAAGTTTCCCGGTTTGTATTATTTCCTGAATTTTACGACCAATGCTTTCGCCAATTCCTTTTGTGGCAAATAGGGTTGCTTCGTCCAATGCCGCCAATGGTTGTGTTATTTTCTCAATATTATAGGCTGCAATGCTGTAAGTTTTTACCTTGAAAGCGTTTTCACCATGCAAATCCATGATTTTGGCAAGCATGGAGAAAACATCAGCAATTTCAAAATTATTCATGAAAAAAAATAAATATTATTATATATAAGCTACGCTGTTCTTTCCTTTACCCAATTTAAAACAATATTTAATTGCTCATCTTTTGTTATAGTAGAATTATCTAATACAAGTGCATCTTCAGCTTGTATTAATGGACTTTCAGCACGGTTGCTATCAATATAATCACGTAGTTCAAGATTGTGTTTTACTTCATCTAATGTGATATTTGGATTGATTACATATAACTCTTCAAATCTTCTTTTCACGCGAATTGCTGGATCGGCAGTCATGAAAATTTTAAGTTCCGCATTGGGAAAAACAACGCTACCAATATCTCTTCCATCCATCACAATCCCTTTTTCTTTGCCCATTTCTTGTTGTTGCGCAACAGCAAATTGACGAACATCCTTGATAGCTGCAACTTCGCTGACTTTTTCAGCCACAATCATATCCCTAATATATTGCTCTACATGCTCTTCATTTAAATAAATTTCAGATTTTCCACTATGTTCATTAAATTGAAATCGTAGTGAAATGTTTTTCAACGCAAGAATTACTTCATCCAGGTTTTCATAGCGAACATTATTACGCAAAAAATATAATGTAATAGCACGATACATAGCGCCACTATCGATGAAATTATAGCCGAGAATTGCAGCTAATTGTTTAGCTAAAGTGCTTTTACCACATGAAGAAAATCCGTCGATGGCAATGATAATTTTTTTGGTATTCATTGTTGCAAAGGTCAAAATAAGTTGTTGTAAATAGTTGACAATTCAATAAAATTTCTGAAAAAAACTAGAGTAGTGACCGAGAATTCTTTCAATTGATTAATTTAGATCAAAATTTAAAGCAAGTTTAGAATGAAAAATATATACATATGTTTGTTTTTACTTTTAAGTTTGGGTTGTAAAAAAGGATTGATGCCGGATAATGTTAATCAAAATCCTAGCAATAACACACCAATTGATTTTGAATTGGTAGGCGTTCAGGATGTCACAGTTTTTCAACATGACACGACTGAATTGACTGTGGAATTGAAATATTTGAGTGGAACTAAGCAAAATGTTAGTTTGGGAGTAAATAATTTATTAGATAAATATGTTATTTCATTTACACCTGCAACAGACACACCAAGTTACTTTTCAACCTTGCGTATTATCACAAAAGGTGCTGATACGGGCACAAAAAGTTTTCAGATTGTAGCATCTAGCAGTAAAAAAACAAAAGCTTACAACATTAATGTTCATGTAAAAAAAGATATAATCAATCCAGCTGCAAAATATGTTGGTACTTATGAAGAGCTTGGAATTTGTACGAATAGCAATCCAAACCATATGATTTCAGCGAATGTGCCGCAAGGAAGTTTTGGCGTATTGCAGTTTGTGGGATTTTGGCTTGGCGGATCAAGTTATGTCATCAATGCGCAAATCAACACAATGAACAATTTGATTTCCATTCCGAGTCAGCTTTCAAATGGCATGACATTTTTAGGTTCTGGAACGATTAATGATTCCGTTTTCAATGTAAATTATACAGTTACAGCGCCATTTGTGAATGAATCATGTTCAGTTACATTGACTAAACAATAATTATCATTAACACATTAGAACCATAGGTACTTATCTATGGTTTTTTTAATTTGTAATATTGTCTTATAATTTATATTATGTTAAATATAAAATACAATTAAACAATTAATAAATCAACGTCAATGTTTTGACATAATTTTATCTAAGGATTTAAACCTTTTTAAAATCAATTTTAAAAATTATTGCTCCACTACTACTCATGCAAATTGAAATTTGGTCCATTGGAAAGGAAAACGAAAATTACATTGAAGAAGGAATTCAATATTATTTCAATAAGACCAAGCCTTACATCTCGATAAGTTTACAAATATTGCAATTGCCCAAAAAACTGCAAACCTCTGATATAACAAGAACAAAAGCCCTAGAAGAAGATTTGATTTTAAAAAAACTGCAACCCCATCATTATTTGGTTTTGTTGGACGAAAGTGGCAAAACATTAAATTCAATTCAATGGTCGCAACAAATGCAACAATGCATGAATCAGGGCATTAAAACGATGGTGATTTTAATTGGAGGTGCATTTGGAGTTTCAGATCAAATAAAACAAAAAGCCAAACAAACTTGGTCACTTTCTAACTTGGTTTTCCCACATCAATTGGTTCGCTTGATTGTAGCTGAGCAAGTTTATCGCTCGTTAAGTATTTTAAATAATTCGCCCTATCATCACGTCTAAGGCTTAATTTCGCTTAAGTTTTCGTATTTCTAATTTTATGACTTACACGCTCATTATCATTATAATTACTGCTATTATTTCTTATTCTGCTTTCACCAAGCCAGATGTTATGGACAAACTTTTGCTGTGGCCGAAACGAATGGATCATCATAAGGAATACTACCGTTTTGTAACGAATGGTTTAGTTCATCTTGACATGCAACATCTGTTGTTTAATATGTTGACTCTTTATTTCTTTGGTAGCAATGTGGAACTCATTACCAATATGGTTGGAGGCAGGTTTTTGTTTTTATTTTTTTATGTATCTGCTATTATAATTGCTTCTTTGCCAAGTTATTTCAAACATCGTCATCATGGCTATTATCGCTCACTTGGCGCTTCGGGCGGTGTTTCAGCAGTTTTGTTTGCTGCTATATATTATAATCCATGGACATTGATAAATTTCATCATTCCAAGTATTGTTTTCGCTATTGGTTATTTAGTTTATACGGTTTACATGAGTAAAAAAAGTGGCGATCAAGTAAATCATGATGCACATCTTTGGGGTGCTGTATATGGCTTTGTTTTTGCTTTTATTATAGACCCTAGTCACGGACAATTTTTCTTAAATCAATTAACGCATCCACCTTTTTTTAATTAGGCTTCCATTTTAAATGAAGCTTCTGTGTTGTTTTTTCAGTGATTTTGAATCGCTCATCAATGCGCATGCCTACAACCCAAACAATACGTTTGTCACTTTCAAGCACCCAAACTTTTTCTTTTTCGTGAATGGCTATTTTTTTTTCCATGAAAAATTTACTCAGTTTTTTCTTTTTCATGTTCATGCCAAAAGGATAAAAATAATCGCCTGTTTTCCATCTTCTTAAAACTAAAGGGAAAGTACAAGCATCAGCATGAATGAATACATCAGATTCTGAAATATCAAAATTGATTAGCTCATTTTGAACATACTTAAATTGTAGTGTTCCTTCTATTAAGTTAATCGATGCTGGTAGATTGTCTATTAAGATGAAGTCAGCATTTGTAGTTTTATTTTTAGTGACGATAAGAAAGTCTCTATTTTTTATAATTTTATATTGTTCGTTGACAATAAATTTACCTGAAGGTGCAGTTAGTAGTTGTAGAAAAAAAGGTACATGTCCAGACTGAAAACCATATTGCTGAAGTATTTCATAACTTAAAGCTTGAATAGTTTTTATTTTTTTCAATGCATGAATTGAAATATAATCATCGGCTCCTCTTCTTTGCACTACCCTTTTTAACATTCTTTTAATTTGCTCTTTGTAAATGATTTCAACATCCGCAAATCTTTCAATGCTTTCATTCATTTGTTGAACTGCATTAGGGAAAAATGATTCGACTGCTGTCAAAACATGATGTCTAACTGCATTGCGCAAATATTTATCGGAACTATTGGAACTATCTTCTCTGAATACTATCTTTTTTTCATTGCAATATTGTTGGATATCTTCATTTGAAGCAAACAATAAAGGACGAATTATTTTACCATTAATAGGCTTAATACCATGCATACCAGAGATGCCTGTGCCTTTAAAAAAATTCATGAGCACAGTTTCTGCGTTGTCATGAGCATGATGTGCAGTAGCAATGAAACTACAATTATTTTCTTTTCTTAATTTTTCTAACCAATCGTAACGAAGATTTCGAGCCACTTCTTGAATTCCCATTTTTGATTCGAGAACAATTGTGTTGGTATCAAATTTCACATTCCAAAAAGTTAATCGATTTTGCTTTGCCCATTGACGAACAAAATCTTCATCACCATCAGACTCAGCACCTCTTAGTCCAAAATTACAATGAGCTAATTGAAAAGGAATTGATGAGTTGAGTAGTAAATGAGCTAAAACCATAGAATCCTTTCCCCCACTAATGGCTAGCAAAATGGGTTGTTCGCAATTCAGCGATTGGAATTGATGCCAATTGGATTGGAATTGTTTTAATAAATCCTTCATTTAGTACAGTAAGTCTTCGTAAGCTGCTTGAATTTCATTGTAAGTATGATTATCACCAATTTGTTTGGCAACTTTCATTCCAGATTCATAAACTTGGATAGCTCGTTCTTTTTCTTGTAATCTTTCTAAAAGTTTGCCTAAATGATAATAAGTTGCAACATAATTTACATCATTGGAAATGTTTTTTTCAAATAAATCTTTTGCTTTTAGATCATCACCGATTTTTATGTATTCCAATGCCAGTGCATGATTGAGAAAACAATCATTTGGCGATTGAGCTAAAAATTGATTTAACTTTTCAATTCTATCTTTCATAATATTGTATATAAATTATGTTGTTTTTTAGATAAATCATTGATTGAAAAATGATTAGGATTTAATATTTCAAAAATACATAAATCTAATTTTCAAATATCGAAATTTAACGAAACACTCGTTCTAATGCCCAAGCTTTCAATTTCATTTCTTCGTATTCTTCATTTTCATCACTGTCAATTGTAATTGCGCCGCCCGTTTGGTAATGTAAGATTTCGTTAGATTCATTGTAAAACAAACTTCTAATGATCACATTTAAATCAAAATCGCCATTTGGATTGAAATAGCCAACAGCTCCTGAAAATAAGCCTCTACTTTGATTTTCTAAGTCATCAATTATTTGCATTACTTTGATTTTAGGGGCTCCAGTCATGCTGCCCATTGGAAAAGATTTATTGATACAATCTGTTGCACAACTGGAACCATTCAATTGCCCCTTTACTGTTGAAATCATCTGATGAACTTGAGGAAAACTATAAATACCAAACAATTCCACAACTTCAATTGAGCCAACAACGCAAGACCTTGCTAAATCGTTTCTTACCAAATCAACAATCATTACATTTTCTGCTTTGTTTTTAATGCTTTCACTTAATTGTTTTTTGAGCAACAAGTCCTCTTCTTCATGAACACTACGTTTGCTAGTTCCTTTTATGGGCATGGAAACGATTTCCTTACCGTTTTTTTGTAAATACCTTTCTGGACTAGCACAAATCAAAAACTGATTTTTGAAACGATAAAATGCGGCAAATGGTGCTGGTGATAATGCGTTTAGTTTATGAAAAAGTAAGTGAGTGTTTAATTCACTAACATTTGCCGATGCTAGACAGCAATAGTTGAGTTCATAACAATCGCCATCACCAATGTGTTTTTTAATTGCTCTAATTTTATCCGTATAATCTTCTTTATTGGTGTGCCGATGAAATTGAACTTTGGGTAATGTTTCTTCTAAGGCTACTAACTCTGTTTTGAGAATTTGGTTATAAACAATTTCAGGATCAATATCTATTGTTTCAATTATTAAACTGTTTGTTTCTGAAATAATATAACATACAATTTCAGGACAAAAGAAATTTAAATTATCCCAATTATCGATTGATTTATTTTTTGATGATAACCGTTTTTCTAATTGGTTTTTATAGTCATAAGCCAAATGTCCAAACAACCAATCTTGATTTACAGCAATCCAATCTTGAATTGCTTGCATATCTTGAAGCACAATCGGATTTAATTGAGTAGAAACCCCAAGTAACAATTCGTATTTACTGTATGGATAATGATGATATTGATTGCTATCAAGCAAAAGAAAAATGCTGAATGGTTTCGTCCAATTCAGCATTTTTTGTTTTATTTCATCCAAATCATTTGGACTGAAAAAATATTCTTTTCTGTTTCTTTTCAATGAACATGTTTTAATTAAAAGTCATCATCATCATCATCGAAACCAGTACTTTCACTAAAGAAACCTAAATCTTTGAAATCATCATCAATATCGAAATCATCGTCACCAGATTTTTTCTTTCCACCAGATTTAGACTTTGATTTTGGCATATCAAACTCCTCAAATTCTTTGTCAATGTCATCATCATTAAATTCGTCATCTTCATCTCCAAAATCATCATCATCTTCTTCGATGTTATCGTCATCATCATCGTCATATGATGCAACAGTTGATTTTTTAGAAGCTGTTTTTTTGGTTGGTTTCAAATCAACTTCTTCATCTAAATCGTCGTCATCATCAAAATCCAATTGTTTTGCAGATTTTGTAGCCTTTTTTGCAGGCGATTTAATAGCCTTTGATGGGCCGCTTTTAGGTGTAGTTGTTTTTTGGGTAACATTTGGTTTCATAATTGACTAACTATTGACTCCGTAAAATTTTAATTGTTTGATGAATTTCCCAAATTTTTTTTCAAAAAAATCTTAGATATTTTTTTGAAAATATTTTCTATCAATGTGTCAACATAAAATTAATAAAGTTTATATTGACTTGTTTATTAATCTTTCATGCTTATCAACTGATCCCTACCCGTTCCGTTGGATACAAAAGCTATTTTAGTTTCAAGATATTTTTCAAGGAAAGAGCAATATTTTTTAAATTCAATAGGTAAATTTTCAAAAGAAATGACGGTTCCAATTGGGACTGACCAACCAGGAAAATCTTCAAAAATTGGTTTCACTTCTCCATCACAAACATCATATGGAAATTCTTGAGTCTCTACCCCATTGTGAAAATACTTAGTAGCAACTTTAATAGGGTTGAAACCATCCATCACATCTGCTTTTGTAACAATCAAGTGTGTAACTCCACTTAACATACATGCATAACGAAGAGCCACTAAATCAATCCATCCGCAACGACGTGGACGACCTGTTGTTGCACCGAATTCAGCACCAGCTTTGCGCAATGCTTCTCCAGTTTCATCGTCTAATTCGGTAGGGAAAGGTCCGCTACCCACGCGAGTGCAATAGGCTTTTGTTATGCCATAAACTGCACCAACTTTTGATGGTGAAATACCTAAACCGTTACAAACTCCTGCTGCAATGGTGTTGCTGGAAGTAACAAAAGGATAAGTTCCAAAATCAATATCTAAAAGACTTCCCTGAGCACCTTCAGCAAGTATTTTCTTACCAGCTTTGAGTTGTGCATCAATCCAATATTCAGCTTGAACAATCTGAAGTTTTTTTAATTTTTCAACTGCTTCCAAGAAAGGAGTTTCCCATTCTTCCCAGTTAATTGTAGTTTCAAATTGTGATAAAAGCGTAAGGTGTTTTTGTTTGAGTTGTTCATATTTTTCAAGGAAGTTTGGGCTCAAAATATCACCTACACGAAGACCGTTTCTGCCAGTTTTGTCCATGTATGCTGGTCCAATTCCCTTCAGTGTTGAGCCAATTTTAGATTTGCCTTTAGCTTGTTCTGAAGCAGCATCTAAAGCACGATGAGTAGGCACAATCAAATGCGCTCTCTGAGAAATATATAGTCTTTCTAATAAATCTTGTTGAAGCGGTTGAATGGTTTCAATTTCCTTAATTAAAGTGACAGGATCAATTACCACACCATTGCCTATCAAATTGAGACAATGTGTTTGAAAAACACCAGAAGGAATTGTGTGTAAAACAACTTTTTTCCCATCAACATAAAGCGTGTGACCAGCATTTGGACCGCCTTGAAATCGAGCGATAATATCATATTTTGCTGCAAGGAAATCTACAATTTTACCTTTGCCTTCATCTCCCCATTGCAACCCAAGTAATACGTCAACCATTGAAAAATCTTAAGATTGGTCAAATTTATAAACCAAAGTTGACATAGACGGACGGAATTTTGAATTGCTTTTGAAAAATGTCCATATTTTTTTCACATCTATTTAAGATGAAAGGCAAATGTTTTTAGCAATTTCTAAATCGAAAAAATGAATGATATTTGTCTCACTGTTAAACAATCATTTATATAGATAGAATTTAGCAATAGATGTCTCAGCAAAAACTAACACTTGATGTTTCAACAATGGTAGATGATTTTTTTGCAGAATCATCGCTCATTGGAATTGTGTGCACCTTACCAGCTTACCGTCTTGCTTGGTTGTTGAATACCAGATTTAATCTTGATTTTGTAAGAGAAACGGATTCAGATATTCAAAAAAACGACATTGATAATAATGAACATTTTTTTAGTGTTTATCGACAAGTTGAACCAACAAAAGGAATTGATTTTTCATTATATAAATTGAGAAGTGAGAAAGAACTATTGCTACCCGAGGTGAAACAATTAGACTATGTATGGATGATTCAAAATTATAATCATGAGGAACGTGCCCATGAATATATTCAACATTTAAAAATAATTGATGAAATTCAACTTGCTCAACAATTAGATCCTGAAAAATTAAAAAATTTAGTCAATTTAATCATATGATATTACATAAATATGCTTTTTACTATTTATGTTTTGTTAAATATCTACTTCCACTTTGAGGCTTAGTCAATTTTTCTATTTTTGTCCCTAAAGTCTAACAATTTTAAAATAGTGATTTCGTTAATCGCTATCAAAAGTTTTAAACATTCGAATCATAAAATAAAACATGATGAATTATCGCAAAGTAAACAACATTGTTGGTTGGATTACGGGCTTAATAGCCACTTTTGTTTACCTCAAAACCATGGAACCAACAGTTAGTTTTTGGGATTGTGGTGAGTTTATTTCTTGTGGCTATAAAATCGAAGTTGGTCACTCTCCTGGTGCTCCTTTTTTCATGTTGATTCAAAGATTATTTGGTCTTCTAGCTGGTAGCAATATTGAAAAAGTGGCCATGATGATAAATGCTTGGTCGGCAGTAGCTAGTGGTTTGACAATTTTATTCCTTTTCTGGACCATCACTCACTTTGCCAAAAAACTGATCACACCAGATGAAGACAATCCTTCTGGAACCAATCTACTTTTGATTATGGGTTCTGGTTTAGTGGGTGGTTTAGCTTACACTTTTTCAGACACTTTTTGGTTTTCAGCAGTTGAAGGCGAAGTTTATGCCACTTCATCATTGTTCACAGCACTAGTTTTTTGGGCAATTTTGAAATGGGAACATACTGCAGATAACAAACATGCAGATAGATGGTTGGTGTTTATTGCATATATGATGGGACTTTCTATCGGTGTCCATTTATTGAACCTATTGACAATTCCTGCTTTGGCTTTGTTGTACTATTACAAAAGATACAAAACAACCAACATGGGAGCAATTAATGCTTTCTTGATGGGTTGTGTAATATTGGCTTTAGTACAATTTGGTGTTATTCAAGGTATTCCTTATTTGGCATTTAAATTCGATTATTTGTTTGTCAATTCTTTTGGACTTCCATTCGATTCAGGAGCTTTATTCTTCTTAATTCTTTGGGCGGTAATGATGATTGGTGCAACAATTTATGCAAGAAAAAAAGGAAAATATATAATGCATTTAAGCATGCTATGCTTGCTTTTTGTTCATATTGGTTTTCTTACCTATTTAGTTCCTGTACTTAGAAGTAGAGCTGATGTTCCAATTGATATGACCAATCCAGACAATGCAAATCGCTTTTTATCTTATGTGAACCGCGAGCAGTTTGGTCAACAACCTTTATTGTTTGGACCAGATTTCGATAGTCAACCTGAAGGCGTTGAAGTAAAAGGTTTTATCTACGACAAAGGCACAAAAGATGGTAAAGATTATTATGAGGAAGTTGGTAAAAAAATGGAATACCAATACAGCAACAAGCGTTTTTTCCCAAGAATTTGGGATAATAACGATGGTTCACATGGTAATTTTTACAGAAGTTATCTAGGTCTTGGGCCTGGTGAATCACCAACTTCTGCTGACAATTTTAGTTTTTTCATGGGTTATCAAATGAATTGGATGTGGTGGCGCTATTTCCTTTGGAACTATGCTGGTCGTCAAAATGACTTTGAAGGTCAAGGTGGACCAAAAGAAGGAAACTGGATTTCAGGTTTATCTTTCATTGATAAAAACCGTGTGGGTGATTTAGATAAAATGGCTGATGGCTATGGGAATAATAAAGCAAGAAATGAATTGTATTTTTTACCTTTTATTCTTGGCATACTTGGAATTGTTTATCAATTTAACAGAAATAAAAAAGATGGCATTATAACTTTTATGTTATTTTTCTTTACCGGTATTGCCATAGTTCTTTACTTGAATAATACTCCATTACAACCGCGTGAAAGAGATTATGCTTATGCTGGTTCAACTTACGCATTTGCAATTTGGATTGGACTTGGTGTTTTAATGGTTCACGAGTGGATGAAAAAAGCGGTGAAAGGTGCTCCTGGAGCATATGCTACCATTTTACTATGTCTTCTTGCTGTACCTACTTTGATGGCAAAAGAAGAATGGGATGACCATGATCGTTCTAAGAAAACTATAGCTAAAGCAACTGCCTACAACACATTGATGTCTTGTGCACCAAACGCTATTATGTTCACTTTCGGAGATAACGACACTTACCCATTATGGTATTTACAGGAAGTTGAAGGTGTACGTAAAGATGTACGTATTGTTAATACAAGTCTTCTTGGAATAGATTGGTACATTGACCAATTGAATTTTAAAACTAACGAAGCAGATGCAGTGCCAATGATATGGAAAAAACCACATTATGTTGGCGATCGTCGGAACTATATGCGTTATGTTGAAAATCCACAAATTCCTAAAGACAAATTTTTTAATCTAATTGAAGTATGCAATTTCATTTTGAGTGATGACATTAACGCAAAATTGCGTTCTCAATCAGGTGAGTCAGATAATTATTTGCCATCAAAGAATTTTTATCTTCCTACTCCATCTGTGGCTGATTTAATTAAAAATAACTACATAACTGAAAAAGATACTGTTGCCCTAAACAATGAGTTCAAATTCGTTTTCCCTAAAGACATCGCTTATAAAGACGATTTAGGCGTTTTGAACATAGTGGCTGCAATTGCTAAAGATGGTTGGAAACGTCCAATTTATTTTGGTGCAGGAATGGGCGACAATTATCAAGGCATGAATGATTATCTCCGACTTGAAGGTTCCGTTTATAGATTAGTTCCTTTCAAATATAACAATGCAAGACCAAATAATCCAGGCGATATGGGCTTTGTTGATGCTCAAAAAAGCTTTGACTTATTCACTAAAACCTATAGCTATGGTGGTGCTGAAAGAAAAGATGTTTATTTCGATGAAAAAAATCGAATGATGCTCACAGCATACAGAATAGATGCTTCAAGAGTTGCTGATGAACTCACCGCAATTGGAAGAAAAGAAGATGCAATAAAAGTTTTGGATAAGGTCAACGAAGGCATTGCAACACAATCCTATGCCTACGATGTTCCTTCTTACTACATGGCAGTATCTTACTATCGTGCAGGTGCAAAAGATAAAGGACGCAAATTTGCATTGGCACTTGCTAAAAATATGGAGGATGACGTTAAGTATATTCTCGATTTAAATGATGATGTTCGTGAATCAATGTCAAGCGATGTTCAAAGAGATCTGACAATTGTTAATATTCTGAGCAATGCTGCTGGACAATTGGGTGACACTGTAACTTCTAAAGATTTAGGCGAGAAGTTTCAAGGAATGATTCAATCCACTAATGGTAAAATCAACCTTCAAAGTGAACAGTAATTCTTAAAATTAATTTTTATTATTAAATCTCGGATACTAATTAGTATCCGAGATTTTTTTTAAGAAATTTCTTTCAAGTCAATAAATTAATCAATATAACTAAATAACAATTCATTTACTTTGAATTACTAAGTAAATTCTGGTCCGTTATCTGTTCTTATGCCCATGG
>CAZNVQ010000047.1:0-9169 GCA_964576425.1 uncultured Flavipsychrobacter sp.
GACAGTTTGGTCATGATGGATAATCCAATTGGCGACAAACATAGTTCTCCAAATGTAATGACTAAATATGCTGCGGTAAACACATCCAATGAGGTGACACCATTTGCGTCTGCAAAAAAACGAGTGTAGTAAAACACATAAAATGCTGCTGCAAGAAAAATAAAACCTAAACCAAATTTCACAACTGTGTTAGGTTCCACTTTTTTCTTACTCATAGCTATCCAAACCAAACCAAGAAGCGGAGCGAAAATGATAACAAACAAAGAATTGGCAGCATTGTTAACTCCGTTTGCATCAGCTGTGATAGCTCCCCCAAGCAATTTGTTGTCTAGATTATTGGCTGCAAACAAACTCAATGAACCACCACTTTGTTCGAAAAAAGCCCAGAATAATATGGAAAACAAAATGAAAATTAAAGCTGCCCATAATTTCTTTTTTTCCGCAATATTGTATCGACGCATTTCAAAAAATAAATACACTAAAGTCAAAGGTCCAATAATCTTCATGAACCAATCAGTATATTCGGTTTTAGCCACCATGACCATGATGAGCGGAATGATACATAAAGAACCAACATAAGTAGCGATAACCTTCCAAGAACTGCTTTTAGCTTTTTGCCCTGTAACACCAGGAGGTAAAATTGGTTCAAGCGGAGAAAGTCCAATTGGTCCTAAAGTTCTTTGTGTGAAAATGAAAGTGAGCAAACTAATGGTCATCACTAAAGCAGCAAAACCAAATGCAACATTCCAAGAATAAGCAGCAGGAACAAAACTATTCCACAGTTCTCCTTTGCCAACAGCGATGCAAACATAACCGCCAAGCAAAGCTCCTATATTGATTCCTGAATAAAATAAAGAAAAGCCTGCATCTCGTCTTGAATCGTTGGTTTTGTATAACGCACCAACCATTGTGGAAATATTGGGTTTGAAAAATCCAGTTCCAATTACCGTAAAACTGATACCAGCAAAGAAATAGGCTTTTGGATCGTAGGCTAAAATTAAACTACCGACAATCATTAAAATACCGCCCCAAAACAAAGATTTTCTAAAACCTAAAATTTTGTCGGCAAACAAGCCACCAATGAATGTAAACGCATAAACAAAAGCTTGTGTGGCTCCGTATTGTAAATTAGCTTGGTCTTCTTTCATGAACAATTGATGCACCATGAAAAAAGTCAACATACCTCTCATTCCATAAAAACAAAACCTTTCCCACATTTCAGAAAAAAACAAATACCACAACTGTTTGGGATATTTTCCTGAAAAATTTTGAATAGCGGTTAATGCTTTGTCCTGATCGGTTTCTAAAAACTCTGTTCCTTCGTTATTGCCTACTGCTTGCATATTTAAATATTATCAGGTACAAGATATTTAATTGATTCCAAATTCTGCAATTTCTGTTGTGTTTATCCGATTTTCACGGAAGTCATTGTCAACGAGCCACCAACAGCTTTGTCATTGAAAATTTTTATTTCGTCTTTAGTTTGTTGCAATCCTAAAGTGTACATTAATGGCAAATAATGGTCAGGTGTTGGAATAGCCAATTGTGCTTCTCTGCCTAATTTTTGGTATTGAATCAATGGTTGGTGATCTTTATTTAGAATGTGTTTTTTAAAGATATTATTGATATTGTAAGCCCATTCAAAACCAAATTCAGGTTCTTGAAGTTTGTCCCATGCCACCATACCAAGATTGTGAACCAGATTTCCACTGCCTAAAATCAACACTCCTTTTTTGCGCAGTGCTTGCAATTCCTTTCCAAGCTGATAATGGTAAGCAGCGTCATTGGTGTAATCAATACTGAGTTGCAGCACAGGTACATTATGGTTTGGATACATGTGTTTTACTACTGTCCAAGCACCATGGTCAAGTCCCCAATCATGGTCAAGCATTACATTAGTTGAGGATATTGATTTAGCAGTTTGTTGAGCTATTTCAGGACTTCCCGGTGCAGGATATTGAACATCAAATAAAGCTTTTGGAAAACCTCCAAAATCATGAATTGTTTTGGGTGCATTCATAGCCGTTACTTTTGTGCCTTTAGTTAGCCAATGTGCTGAAACCACCAAAACCGCTGTTGGCAATGGAATTTCTTTTCCCATCTTAGCCCAGTTTCTACTGAACTCATTGTCTTCAATGCCATTCATTGGCGAACCATGACCGATAAAAAGAACTGGCATTAAAATGTTGTTTGTTGGCAAACTTTGAGCAAATTTTCCCAAAGCATTGGCAGAATGTATGGTTGATGACATAAAAAAACTTGTTCCGAAAATTGATTGTAAAAATTGTTTTCTGTTCATAAAAAACTAAATCCTTGAAATTACAAGATTTATATAATGATTTCAAACAAAAAACCTTGCGTTATTGCAAGGCTTTTTGAAAAATTAACTAAGCTAATTTGCTTTCTAAGTCCATCACTTCTTCAAAAAGTTGTTCGTAGTCTTTTTCTAATGTTTGTACTTTTTGATGAACAGATTTATAGGATTCGTCTAACTTTTTGAATTCTTCTTTTTGTGCATAAATCGATGGGTCAGCCAATTTGCTTTCTAAGCCTTGCAATTCTGTTTTCAACCTTTCTAAATCTGCTTCAACCTTCTGAAATGATTTAAGTTTGTTTTGATATGTTCTCTTGATTTGTTGCAAATCTTGTGTGTTATTGTTCGATTGCTTAATCTTGGGAGCGGCTTCCACAGGTTTTGTCGTTTCCTTTGGCGTGGTGGCAACTGGTTGTTGCATGTTGGCTAAAGATTTTGCTCGTTCGGTTTGCCAAACTACATATTCATCATAAGTTCCATCAAACTCTTTGATTTTAGTGTCTTCGATGTACCATATTTTATTAGCTGTTTGCGAAATGAAATAACGGTCGTGAGAGACAAAAATTAGCGTTCCTTCATATTTATTTAGTGCATCAATGAGCATCTCAACAGATTGCATATCCAAGTGGTTGGTCGGTTCATCGAGCATCAAGAAATTGCCTTTGGCGGCAATAACTTTGGCCAACGCCACCCTTGCTTTTTCACCCCCTGAAAGTATTTTAATTTTCTTAAACACATCGTCGCCACTAAACAAAAAACAACCTAATAGTTGGCGAAGTTCGAGTTCATTTTTACCCGTTCCTGCCATTTTCAATTCTTCTAATATTTCATTTTCAACATTGAGCGCTTCCAACTGATGCTGTGCATAAAAACTTTCTTCAACATTATGACCTTCCTTGCGTTCCCCTTCATGAGATTCAGTGCCAGCAATGATTCGAAGCAAGGTACTTTTACCTTTTCCGTTTGCACCAATCAATGCAATTTTATCTCCTCGCAGAATTTCAGCACTAGCTTTTTCAAGAATAATGTTATCGCCAAATCTTTTACCTACATCATTTAATGTTGCAATGATTTTTCCGGGTTGAATAGCAACATCAAAGTTGATGTTCATTACAGGAATTGTGCCATCTGGAGCTTCAATTCTGTCAAGTTTATCCAATCTTTTTATGGCACTTTGAGCCTGAGCAGCTTTGGTAGCTTTAGCTCTAAACCGTTCAATAAAACGTTCCTGTTGACGGATATAATCTTGCTGGTTTTCGTATGCTCTTTGTTGCAAAACCATACGTTCTTCTTTCTCTTTCAAGAAAAAAGAATAATTGCCTGTATATGGAACAAGGTCTCTTTGCCAAACATCCACAATCTTTGTTACCATTCTATCCAAAAAATATCTATCGTGAGATACGATGACCACAGAGCCAGGATAGCTTACTAGATAGCGTTCTAGCCATTCAATCGAAGGTAAATCAAGATGGTTGGTCGGTTCATCTAATAGTAATAAATCTGGCGCTTGCAACATCATTTTAGCCAACAAAACCCTCATTCGCCAACCTCCTGAAAACTGATCATATGGCTTTTTCAAATCTTCAGTTGTGAAGCCCAAACCTTCCAAAACTTCTGCACTTCGGTGTTCCATTTCATAACCGCCCGCCACTTCAAAATCGTGAAGAGCATGACTATATTTGTCTAACAAGTCAGCATCATCCGGCTTTGATTCCAATTCTTGAATCAATCGCTCCATTTCCTTTTCAATTTCGTGAGCACGTTCAAAAGCTTGCATACCCACTTTGTGAATTGAATCACTTGAAGAAAAACTCAATAAATCCTGATTGAAGAAACCAATGGTAACGTCTTTAGGTTTAGAAATGGAACCTTCATCCACTTGATAATTTCCTGTGATCAACCTTAAAACTGTAGATTTACCAGCACCATTGTGCCCAACCAAACCAATTCGCTCTCCTACACCTATTTGCCAACTCGCATCTTCAACAATTGCTCTTGAACCAAAGAAAAAAGAAACATTCTGTAATGAAACTAACATGGGCGCAAAAATAGGGTGATTCCACCACAAGCAAAAGATGAATCCTTTAGGAACATAATCTTATAAAAAGTCAACTTATTAATGATTATTTTGTTATAAAAATTGAAATTATTTCACATTCAATACAAATATAGCTCACTAACTTTGCCCCAAATTATACTTAATGAATAAAGGATTTATTTTATGTTTTGCAATTGCTCTATTGAGCTTCTCAGCTTGTCAAGATAAAAAAGCTTCGTCAGCAAAAGATGCCCCAAAAGCTGCTCCAGTTAGCCTTTTAAATGAAGAAGGCACTATGAAATTAGTTAATATGCTAATGAAATATTATGAACTAAAAAATGCATTAGTAAAATCAGATGGAACTGAAGCATCGATTGCGGCAGAAAAATTGGCTTTGCTCACAACTGATGTGCAAGTTTTTTCATTTAGCGACAGTGATTTGAATACCCAAATTGGCACACCACTCGATACGATTCAAAAACAAGCATTGTTCATCAGCCAAACTCATCCAGCTGATGTGGAAGCTATGCGGACTTCATTTGAATTTATCTCCAATAATTTATTTGTTGTGATGAAAAAAACTGAAATGAAAAATGCAAATATTTATCGACAATTTTGTCCAATGGCATTCAACGATAAAGGTGCTTTTTGGTTAAGCGAAGAAGCTGATATTAAAAACCCTTATTTTGGAAATAAAATGTTGAGCTGTGGCGAAGTAACAGATTCTCTCTAACAAATTCAATTCCTTTATTTACTAAAAACCTAGACCCAAAGTGAAGAAATTTATATTTGCTTTTCTTTTATTAATTATAGCAACAAATACATTTGCGCAAAAAAAAGTAACGCTAAGCGGCTACATGCGAGATGCTCAAACTGGAGAAGCTTTGATAGCTGCTACTATTTATGTTAGAGACTTACAGCTTGGTGCTCAAACCAATACTTATGGTTTTTATTCCGTAACTGTACCGGCTGGAATGCATCAGGTTTTATACACTTACGTTGGTTATGCAAACCAAGAACAATCGATGAGTTTGAACGACAACACGGTGTTCAATGCCGCATTACAACCAAATTCAACATTACAAGAAGTCGAAATTACAAGTTCAAGAAAGGATGAAAATGTAACCACAACTGAAATGGGCACAGTTTCATTATCGGTTGAAAAAATCAAAACCTTACCGGTAATCTTTGGCGAAGTAGATATCCTAAAAGCCTTGCAATTGATGCCTGGTGTGCAATCGTCAGGAGAAGGGAATTCAGGCTTTTATGTTCGTGGTGGCGGTCCCGACCAAAATTTGGTTTTGTTGGATGATGCAGTTGTGTACAACCCCGGTCACTTATTTGGATTTTTCTCTGTATTCAACTCTGATGCTGTTAAAAACATAACACTTATTAAAGGCAGTATGCCTGCAAATTATGGGGGACGACTTTCTTCAGTTGTGGATGTTTCGATGAAAGAAGGCAACAATAAAGAATTTCATTCCGAAGGAGGAATAGGATTGATTGCATCAAGATTTACTGTGGAAGGACCAATCAAAAAAAATAAAGGTTCGTTTATGCTTTCGGGTCGCAGAACCTATCTTGATTTGTTGGTGAAACCATTTGCAAAAGGCACCAATTTTGATGGCTCTGGTTATTATTTCTATGATGCCAATTTAAAAGCAAACATGGCATTGAGTAGTAAGGATAGAATTTATTTGAGTGGATATTTCGGTAGAGATTTGTTTCAGTTCAAAAGCCGTGTAACTGCCTTCAATGCTCGAATACCTTGGGGCAATTCCACTGCTACTCTTCGTTGGAATCACCAATTCAATAATCAAATGTTCATGAACACTTCATTGATTTATAATGATTATAATTTTGAATTTGGAGGCAGTCAAAGTAGTTTTGAAATTAAGCTTGCTTCAGGCATTCGTGATTATAATGCCAAAGTTGATTTAGATTATTACACCGACAACAACCATCATATCAAAATTGGAATCAACTATACTTTTCATAAATTTATTCCCAACCAAGTTTCAGGTAGAACAGGAGACACTGAGTTGAAACCCAATAATTCATTGATCAGATATGGTCATGAAGCAGGCTTATACATTTCAGATGATTTTGAATGGACTAGTTGGCTGAGAGTCAATGCTGGATTGCGTTATTCCTATTTTGCACAAGTTGGTCCTTATTGGAAATACCAATATGATTTCAACGATAAAAAAACAGATAGTAGTTTTTATGGTGATGGAAACATTGTTGAATCTTATGGTGGATTTGAACCAAGATTGAATTTAAGATTTCAATTGAACCAAAGCTCTTCGATTAAATTAAGTGCAGTAAAATCCTATCAATATATCCATTTAATCACCAACAATGGTTCTACTTTACCAACCGATTTATGGGTGCCTAGCACCATGTATGTGAAACCACAACAAAGTTGGCAATATGCAATGGGTTATTTTAAAAACTTCTTCAATGATAAATTAGAAACTAGTGTTGAAGTCTATTATAAAGACATGAGAAACCAAATCGAATACCGACAAGGTTACACGCCTTCTTCACCTACTAGAGACCAAGAATTAGATTATGTTTTTGGCAAAGGTTGGGCTTATGGGGCTGAATTTTTCATCAACAAAACAAAAGGAAAATTCACAGGATGGATTGGCTACACTTTATCATGGACTTATCGTCAATTTCCTGCACTCAACTTGGGCAAGGAGTTTCCAGCAAAATATGATAGAAGACATGATTTGTCTGTAGTTGGAACCTATGAAATAAACAAAAAATGGACACTTTCCACTGTCTTTATTTATGGTTCAGGTAACGCCATCACCTTACCTACCAATTTCTATTTTGTGGAACAACAATTGACTCCAGAATACAGCAACCTCAATGCTTACAGGCTCTTTGCTTATCACAGACTCGACCTTTCAGCTATTTATAAACCACAACCTAAAAAACCTAGAAAATGGGAGTCTAGTTGGGCATTTTCTATATACAATGTTTATAGTCGCCAAAACCCTTATTTTTTATATGTGGACAGTCAAGGAAGTTCTGCGCAAGGATTTAATTTAAGTGTTCGACAAGTGTCCATTTTTCCAATTCTGCCAAGTGTGACTTACAATTTCAGGTTTTAATCCAACAAACCATATTTTATATTTAAAATATGAAATTATAAGTAGGTTTGTAAACAAGTTGTTAATGACATTTAAAACCTTGAATAGGAGTATTAATATTTAATTTTTGCATCAAATTAAAATTCGTCTCCATTCTCTCCTTATATATAAAAAAAAGGACCCTTTCTAGGGTCTTTTTTGCTTTCAAATAATTGCTGCATATTGTCAAAAGCCTTCAAGATGATTTACCTTAGCCTACGAAATGAAACGTTATTTTATTAAAGTCGCTTACATAGGCACTGCTTTTCATGGTTCGCAATTACAAGGAACAACACCAACTGTACAACTTTATATCAATCAGGCACTTAGCATTTTATTGAAGGAAAATGTCATTAGTTTTGGTGCTAGTCGAACAGATGAAGGAGTTCATGCCCTCTGTGCGTATTACCATTTCGACACTGAAAAAGCCTTGCATCCGCAATTTCAGTATAAACTTAACGCCATTTTGCCTGAAACAATTTCAGTAGTTCAAGTTTATGAGTGTTTGGGTGAAAATCCTATCAATGCACGTTTTGATGCGATTGCAAGAGGTTATCGTTACATCATATACAAAAAGAAAAATCCTTTTTTGCAACATAGAGCATTGTATTATCCTTACTCCATCAATCGAAGTATTTTGGATGAAACAGCAGCAGTGTTGAAACAGTTTACAGATTTCGAAACTTTTTCGAAAAAAAATACGCAAACCTTCACTTTTCAATGCACCATTTTTGATGCACATTGGGAAGAAAACACAGAAGACGAAACTTTACATTTTGTGGTGAAAGCAAATCGTTTTCTTCGTGGTATGGTAAGAGGGCTAGTCGGTACGCAATTGCAAATAGCTCGCAAAAACAAAACTGTAGCGGATTTCATCAAAATAATTGAAAGCAAAGATTGCAATCAAGCCGATTTTAGTGTTGCGGGATATGGATTATATCTAGAAAGCATAAGTTATCCTGAAGGGAAATTACAATTGTTGAATTTATTAATTGTTCTTGTTTATGTAAGTTCACATGCAATATTTGAGGATTATTTTAGAAATATTTGACCTAATTAGTCGTCCCTCAAAAAGTCTAGGATTGTCTATTAATAAGGATAAGATATAAAAAAGGTTTCAAAAAAGTTGCAAGTTATTGTGAAATGAGCTAAAAAGCTTGCAAATTATAGCATGCTTTCATTGTCAAAAAGAAACAGTGCACAGCTTGGGATGTTCACAGAAATCTCTGATCAATTGAATCAGAAACATCCGTTGTATTTGTTAGCCAACAAAATTGGTTTTCTTGCTCCACTTTCAAATTTGCTCACTAAGGCATGGTCAATTTTAAAGGATTGAGCAAACTCTCGCACCATTAGTCCTTTTTGGACTCTTGCTTCTTTTAAAAATTTTGCTAAAGTGTACATCTTTATTGACTTTTATTTTCATAATGAATTAAGTCATTTTTCTGTTTTTAAAAAATCTTTACAGAAAATTTTAAAAATTAATCCAAATAGTGGCTTTGATTTAATAATTTATGATAAAAATTTGACCACTTATTTTTTTATAGCAAAATTTCTATTGAAATAATAATTGAATTACATTCAAAATATAAAATCAGATTATGACAGATCATCATTACACCACCAACATTCGCTGGACTGGAAACAGAGGAACAGGAACATCTCGATATGATG
>CAZNVQ010000047.1:9179-18943 GCA_964576425.1 uncultured Flavipsychrobacter sp.
GAGGTGACAATTCAAGGCATAACCCTGAGGACATGCTTGTTGCTGCACTTTCTTCTTGTCACATGCTTTGGTATTTACACCTTTGTGCTGATGCCGGTGTTATTGTCTCAGAATATTCAGATTCAGCTACTGGAACTTTATCAATTAATGAACAAGGGAATGGTTGCTTTTCGCAAGTTACCTTACACCCTACTGTTGTGATTAAGCACTCTTCCATGATGGATAAAGCAATTGAGCTTCATGAAATGGCACATAAAAAATGTTTTATCGCCAACTCGTGTAACTTTCCTATTACGCATAAACCAATTTGCAAAGTGAAAGAATAGAACATTCAACTGTTCAATAAAACAATCTCAATCTAATGATAAGGTAAGCATGACTTCCAATTCTTGATGAATTGAAAGTTGTTCTTGCTTTCTTATGGCTGCATTTATTGGCATTAAATAGGTATCTTGTTTTGTATCGAACCAAATTGCGGTCAGCCAATTGCTTTTACCAATTTGCGCGCTAACTTTTAATCTTCCCCATCCTTCCTCTTGCCAAGAGTTTTCTTTCCGAATATTAATAGATACATCTTTAGGCAATGAAACAAAATGCCATCCACTAACAGGCGCAGGAAATTGCCAAAGAGTTACTTAAAATATATATTGGCTTTTATGTTTCAACATTTTCAGCTTCTTCTTTGATGGACAATAAATTTCTTAACAATAAAGTGCTACTGTTCAAAATTTGGCAATCATTTGCTCAAACCTTGGACAATGAGTTTTGTCTTCTGTCCAAGAGTTCATGAAAATAAAGCCTCGCTTAAAAATTGACAATTCAAATCCTCCATTTCCACCACTTACAGACTGAAGGCTAGAATTATTGACATCATAAGACAAAGTGAAGGTATAATTTTGATAATCAAGTTTTATGGTTGGGATAGTCGCATCATTCAATCGATAATAAGAACCCGCCGAAATGACGAAAACTAACTGTTGTGCTTCATTATAATTTCTAAAATAAATTGTAGCACCGCCAATGATTTCTTGGTATTTACCTTGACTGGTATAATTGAAATGAGAAACCAAACTCATTGCTGAACTGAGCACTAAGTTCTAAATTAAAATTATACTTCACATCCATGCGCATGAATGCAGATATTAAACTTTACATACTTTTTTGGATAGTTTCTTTTTAATTATTATTTATATTTATATTCTTAACGTAAAAACAGTCTCACATTGAAACTAATATTTTGACAAAAAAACTGCCGCTTTATGGGCGGCAGTTATAAAATTTTTAATTAATTCAAACTACTTTGCAATCAATAAGCTTGTTTGCAATTTTCCTTTTTCATCAGCATAAATGATGGTATAAACACCATTAGCTATATTACTTACATTTATTTTTGTTGCCATCTGATTACATATTTGTTCGCTCACCACTCTACCCGTTGCATCCACAATTTTCAATACACCATTTGCAATTGATACTCCAGCAAGGTTAACTGTTACAAAATCCTTTGCAGGATTTGGCACCGCTTCAATGCTTACTGATGTGTTAGCATTTGTAATATTTTGTACATCTGTAGTCCAATCAGTAGTGAAATATTGTGTGAAACCACAACCAAAATCTCTATTAAAATATCCGGCTAAAGGAAATGGTACAATGGAAGAACGTTTACGAACTTGAAACAATCCACTTCCAGCATTAGGATTTGCCCACCAATACAAACCATCACAACCAGCATCAGAAACCACCAACTTGTAACAACTTGGTCCTAATACTAAAGTATCGGTGTACGTTGTTGAAGCAGCAAGATTTTCTCTTTTAGCTACAACATTGCCACTCAAATCATATATCTTCCAATTCGTTTCACTAACACCCCCATTAGTTGCCGTATTTGTAGTTAGTTTCACAATAATTTCAACAGGCCATTTTGGTGCTGATTTGAAAGGAACTGACATGCTATTATTTGAAATATCTTCATCTGTAATACCATTCACTTGGATAATTTGTGCTTTGAATGATTTTGTTGCCGTATCGCCCGAAGCAGCTCTCAAAGACCATGGTTCAGGCAATGAAATAACAACTTCTTCTCCTGCTGCAATGTTGCCTGTCCAATTATATTCTGGTTGAAAATCAGTTGTAACACCATATTTAATTTTCAAGCTTGTTATAGCTGTACTTCCATTATTTTTTACTTTTATTTTTGGATCGCCACAAAGTGCATTTTCACGGAAATAGGCTTCAAAGTTATTAGGAGCAATAATATCTAGTAAATCTGCATCAACACTATGGTTGTTCGCTCCATAATACACGACATGGGAAGTAATCGTATATGAAGGAGTTCCAGAACCTGTTCTTGTATAAGGCTCAAAATCAACATTTACAGAATAAGGATTTTCAGAAGAAACACCAGTTAACACATGACTAAAGGTTTGCACTTGATCGCCAGGGCACCAGTTTGCACGATCATAAACCCAAGTTCCAGATTGTGGATATAAATGATTTGACCCGCAGTTGTCGCGCCAAATGTTCTTTTGAGCAATTTGATTATTATTCAATAAAACATTATAATATTTGCTACAGAATTCAGAACAATAATTACCATCTGCACCATGACCAGTAACAGTAAATTTCAATTCTGCTCTTTGAGTTCCAGAAGGTGCTGTTTTGCTAACAGCTGGTAAAAAGTTATCAATTGGTGCATTTGGATCACCATAATTCCAAGAGCCATCATAGATTTTTTCAACACCTAAAACATTCCTATTTGGCGTTCCTTCTATGAAAGCAAACTTAATGTTTCCTGTAAAACCTCCACTGTAACCTGAATAATGCAAACGAACTGTAGCGCTATCTTTCAAAATCGGATACAAATCTGTTACATCAAATATGTAACGTTGTTTCCATGTTATTGGTGTTCTTGGATAGCTTGAATTCGCATATGGTGTGATCAACCTGCCTAATTCTAAGGTATCACCCGCAGGAGTCATAATGTATGTTTGCACAGTATAATCCCAATCGCCACAATATTGAGGACTTCCAGGACATTGATATTTTCCTAAAGTGATAGTCATATAGACTTTACGATAGGTTTTTCCTGGAGCTGGAAATTTTACTGTTGTGTCAAAATTGTTATACCAATCCAACCAAACATCAGAATGAGCTTGCACCCAAGTTGTGTCACCAACAGCCGCTTTAACATTAGATTGAACTAAGAAAATAGCAATTAGGAAAAGATAAATTTTTCTCATTTAAAAAAGTTTTTGACTTTGAAAGAACTAAAGTAATTCGTTTATGGTAAAAAACCTTGCTTTTTCAAGAACAAAAAAGCGACAAAGTATTAAAATGACTTTTTCCTTAAACAAAAGTAATTTTTCCATAAATAAAATATTACATATAATTATAATTGAATCGGTTTATTTAATATTCCTATTTAGCCAAATATTAAGCTAATTTTGCCGCCTTAAATTTTTATCATGACGGGATTTACCGTAGCTATTGTTGGAAGACCCAATGTGGGCAAATCAACCCTTTTTAACCGATTACTTGAAGAAAGAAAAGCAATTGTTGAAGATACTTCTGGCGTTACTCGTGATCGCCAATACGGCGTTGCCGAATGGAATGGGAAATCTTTTAATGTTATTGACACTGGTGGTTTTGTCGCTCAATCTGATGACGTTTTTGAACGTGAAATCAAAAAGCAAGTGGAAATTGCAGTGGACGAAGCCAACCTTATCATTTTTGTAGTGGATTGTACCACGGGAATTACAGGACAAGATACTGACATGGCAAATGTCCTTCGCCGATCTCCTAAACCTGTGTTATTAGTTGTCAACAAAGTGGACAATGCTGCAAGAGCATTAGAAGCAACTGAATTTTACGCACTTGGCTTTGAAAACATTTACTTTTTATCCTCTATTTCTGGAAGCGGAACAGGTGAACTTTTAGACAACCTAACAAGCCATATCCCAGAGGTGGAGAAAAAAAGAAATGAAGCTGGCGAAGAAATTGAAGAAGAAAACACTTGTCCAAAGTTCATCATCATTGGTCAGCCTAATGCCGGAAAATCAACTTTACTCAATGCCCTTGTAGGCGAAGAAAGAACTATTGTGTCTGATATTCCAGGAACAACAAGAGATACGATTCACACTCATTATAATCAGTTTGGGAAAGAATTTATTTTAATTGACACCGCTGGGTTGCGCAAGAAAAAAAATGTGCATGAAGATCTTGAGTTCTATTCCGTAATCCGCGCAGTTCGTGCAATGGATGAAGCTGATGTTTGTTTCATTGTTATTGATGCTGAAAAAGGAATTACCTCGCAAGACATTAATATTTTCAGCCTTGCCGCTCGAAAAGGAAAAGGAATTGTGGTGTTGGTCAACAAATGGGATTTGATGGAAAAAGAAACCAATACAGCCCGTGATTACGAACGCATCATCAAACAAAAGACTGCACCATTCACAGATGTACCAGTAATTTTCATCTCCGCAAAAGAGAAAAAACGCATTTTTCAAGCTATGGAAAAAGGGCTTGAAGTATATGACAACAGAACAAGAAAAATTAATACCAATGAATTGATTGAAACTTTGATTCCAGAAATTGAAAAATATCCACCACCAATAAGTCGTGGACATAGCATTAAAATTAAGTTCATCACTCAGTTGCCTGTTGTGGTGCCATCATTTGCTTTCTATGCCAATTATCCCGATTCAATAAAAGATTCGTACAAGCATTTTTTAGAAAACAAATTGCGTGAAAGATTCAATTTTAATGGTGTGCCCGTCAGAGTTTTTTTTAGAAAGAAATAATTATTAATTAAGACTTATTATCATTTTATAAAGCTGAATTGTGAAAGCAAGAACACTAAAAAAAGATAAAATAAACATTATCACTTTGGGCTGCTCCAAGAACATGGTAGATAGCGAAGTGTTGAGTGGTCAGTTGGCTGCCAATGGCATCAAAGTGAAACACGAAAGTGAAAAAATTGATCACAATATTGTGGTGGTCAACACTTGTGGTTTTATCGACAAAGCCAAAGAAGAAAGTGTGAACACCATCCTCGAACAAGTGGCGTTGAAACAAGATGGATTGTTAGATAAAGTATATGTAACCGGTTGTTTGAGCGAGCGCTATAGAAATGATTTGATGAATGAAATTCCAGAAGTGGATGCCTGGTTTGGCACTATGGAATTACCTTTGATGCTGAAACAATTGAATGCAGACTACAAAGCTGAACTGCTAGGAGAAAGACTTTTAGCCACACCCAAACATTATGCTTATTTAAAAATTTCAGAAGGTTGCAATAGAACTTGCTCTTTTTGTGCTATCCCTTTGATGCGAGGTGGACATGTGTCTAAAACAATTGAAGAGGTAGTAAACGAAGCCAAGAAATTGGTTTCGATGGGCGTGAAAGAAATCATGCTCATAGCACAGGAGTTAACTTATTATGGCTTAGATATTTACAAAAAACGGGCTTTAGTAGAACTATTAAAACATCTATCAGATGTGCCAGGCTTACATTGGATTCGCTTGCATTATGCCTACCCTTCTAAGTTTCCACTTGATGTCTTGGATGTGATGCGTGAAAGGGACAATATCTGTAATTATTTAGATATGCCATTACAGCACATTTCAAATCCGATGTTGAAAGCCATGAAAAGGCAAATGGAAACCCAAGAAATCTATGATTTGATAGATGCCATTAGAGACAAAGTACCTGGCGTTTGTTTGCGCAGCACTTTGATTACAGGCTTTCCTGGTGAAACAAGAGCTGATGTGGAAGAACTGAAAGGATTTTTAGAAAAAGTGCGTCTAGATCGTGTGGGTATTTTCACATATTCACATGAAGAAAACACAAGCGCATATGACTTGGTGGACGATGTTCCGGCTGATGAAAAAGAAGCAAGGGCACAAGAAATCATGGAAGTTCAACAAGAAATTTCATTGGAAAAAAACCTTGAAAAAATAGGCAAGATATATAAAGTATTAGTGGACAAAAAAGAAGCTGGAAGATTCTTGGGAAGAACGGAGTTTGATAGTGTTGAGGTAGACAATGAGGTCATCATTCATTCAGATAAGCCACTCAAAATTGGTGAGTTTGTAAATGTAACAATTACCAAAGCATATGACTATGATTTAGAAGGTGAAGTGGTTGCCTGATAATTTTATGAAAAACATTTAATTATATTAGAGTTTAAATCTAACATCATGAAAAAACTACATTTACTTTTTTCCTTTTTGATTTTGGCTTCAAACCAAGTTGCTGCTCAAAATGCGGAAACTGCTTCTGAAGATTTGATTCCTCAGATCAATCATAAGAACAATTTAAAAATCAATTTATTTTCATTGCCATTGTCCAATTTTTCAGTTCAATATGAAAGAGGATTAACTCGTAAATGGTCTGTTGCCTTGGGATTAAGTTATCAACCTTCCATCCACATTCCTTTTCGAAAAGAAATTCGGGAACTAGCTAATTTAGAAGCTAGTAATGCAGAAGCCATTGATTTTATTGAAAATGCACAATATAGTTATTGGGCTGTAACTCCTGAATTGCGTTTTTATTTGGGCAAAAAACCTTTGAACGGATTTTATCTAGCTCCTTTTGCAAGATATTCCCACTATCAACTGAAATGGGATTATACTTATGTTGATGATTTAAATGCGTCGCATGATATTGCATTCACAGGTAAAGCGAATTCCATCAAAGCGGGCTTATTACTTGGCGCACAATGGCATATTGGCAAAAATTTTCTAATCGATTGGTGGATGATTGGACCTTCAATCGGTTCTATAAACATCGATATTGATGGAGTTGCCGATTTATCCATGTTAGACGCAAATCAACAAACAGATTTGGCAAATAAACTATCTGACATTTATAAAAACGTCAATGTTACAGTCAACGATAATGGAGCAAAAGTAAGTTCCACTCAGCCATTCGCTGGAGTTCGTACAGGACTTTGCATCGGTTTCACTTTTTAATATTTTCAATTTCAAACAATAAATCAATTATTATTTAATCAATGTGCTTTCGATTTCTACCAATTATTGCAGTGGCTTCTTTGATGACAGCTTGTGGCAATCCTTCAAACAATCAAGCTTCAAAAGAAGACATCTTAAAAGCCAACCTTGACACAACAACCAATCCAGCTGACGATTTTTTTCAGTTTGCCATTGGCGGTTGGATTGCTAAAAATCCAATACCTGAAGACCAAACCAATTGGGGCATCGGTCAATTGGTTCAAGAGGATTTGTACAAACGTTTATTGAACATCAACGAAGAAGCCGTAAAGAAAAATGCATCAAAAGGGATCGATCAAAAAATTGCTGCCTTTTGGTCAAGTGGCATGGACACGGTTAGCATCGAAAAAGTAGGACTTACTCCTTTGCGCCCTGAAATGGACCTCATCAACAATGCTATGTCAGCACAAGATTTGATGAAAGTTGTAGCTCATTTACAAACTATTGGTGTTGGTGTTTTGTTTTCAGCAGGACCAACTCAAGATGAAATGAATAGCGACGAGATGTCTTTTCATCTTTATCAAGGGGGGTTAGGTTTACCTAATCGTGACTACTATTTCAAACAAGACGAAAGAACGCAAAAGATTAGAGCAGCCTATCCTATCTATATTGCTCAATTATTTCAATTGATGGGTAACGAATCAGCTAAATCAAATGAAAAAGCTAAAGCTATTCTTGCATTAGAAACCAAATTAGCAACAGCTTCTAAAACATTGGAACAACTTCGAGATCCATATGCCAACTACAATAAAATGTCAATTGCAGGTTTGACTAAAATTTCGCCTAAAACTGCTTGGGCAAATATGTTTAGCGACATGGGTGCTAAAAATGTGGACACTGTTATCGTTGGACAACCCGATTTTTTCAAAGCTCTGGACAAAGTTGTTTACAGCGAAAAACTAGAAACAATTAAATACTACTTACAATTTCACTTAGTGCGTTCATTTGCACCATATCTAAATAAGGCTATTGTGGATGCGAACTTTGATTTTTACAGCAAACAAATCAGAGGTGCTAAGCAACAAAAGCCAAGATGGAAGCGTGTTCTAGACCACGAAGAAAGTGTGATGGGCGAAGTGTTGGGACAATTATTTGCTAAAGAATATTTCGATGAAAAAGCAAAGAATCGCTACAATGTTATCGTTGAAAATGTGCGTCTTGCTTATAAAAACAGAATTGAAAAAATAGATTGGATGAGCGATAGCACCAAAGTTAAAGCACTTGCCAAATTAGCTAGCATTTCTAAAAAAGTGGGCTATCCCGACAAATGGAAAGATTTCTCTTCGCTTGAAATCAAAAAAGGTGCTTATGTAACTAATATCATTAGCGCCAACCAATGGTGGAACAATTATGAAATGAACAAGCTAGGTAAGCCTGTTGATAGGGAAGAATGGAGCATGACACCTCAAACTTATAATGCCTATTACAATCCGTCAAACAATGAAATCGTGTTACCTGCTGGCATTTTTACCGTTCCAGGATATAGAGACAATGAACTTGATGATGCCTTAGTTTATGGTTATGCCGCAGCATCGACTGTAGGACATGAAATCACACATGGTTTTGATGATGAAGGTCGTCAGTTTGATGAAAAAGGAAACCTAAAAAGTTGGTGGACAAAAGAAGACGAAGCACAATTCAACAAAAGAGCACAAGTATTGGTGAATCAATTCAACAACATGGTGGTGATCGACACCATGCGCATCAATGGCAAACAAACTCTAGGTGAAAACTTGGCTGACCTTGGTGGATTATTGATTGGATTGGATGCATTTAAAACCACTGACTGTTATAAGAAAGGAGAAAAAATTAGTGGGTTCACACCATTGCAACGCTATTTCCTAGGATATGCTTTGGGTTGGTTATACACTATTCGTCCTGAAGAACTGGCTAGCAGATTGGTAACCGATGTGCACGCACCAGCAAAACAAAGAGTGAACGGACCGTTCCCGAACATACCTGAATTTTACGAAGCTTTTAATGTGAAACCAGGCAACAAAATGTATTTGCCAGATAGTTTGCGTGTAAGACTTTGGTAGGATTTTAATGATAATGGAATTAATCCTCAACTTGAAAAAAGTTGGGGATTTTTTATGTTCCGAACTTATAAATTGAGGCTTTAGTGATAAGCTAGAGTCTATTCATTAAACTGTTCCCAATTATTACAAGACAGAGACAAATTGATTCAAGAAGATTGTTTATTTTACACTTGGTGCCTTTTAGATAGACAATGCCAATAAAATAACCAATCTCATGAAAATACTTTTCCTTTTTTGTCTGTATTTATTCAGAGTGGAGTTATCTTTTGCCGACTTGAAATACCAACCTATTCAATTTCAACTAAGCACCGATAAAGAGCAATATTTTGAAGGAGAAAAAATTCAATTTAACATTACGATTACCAACACAGATAAAACTAATTCCTATCCCGTTTTGATTCCACACACACAAAACACAGGTCAAAAACTGTTTTATTTAACTGCATACGACAAGGCTAAAAACACATTTCTACTTCGATATACTGAAAATAAAATACTGAAAATAATGGTCCATGACACAGGCTCAGTTTGGATTAAATATTTGAATCCTCATGAACAAATTGTAGTGCCAATTTTTCTCATTGATTTTGATAATTATTACAGCTATCAGGTAAGTGGTTGCCATTTTTGACAGGTTGTAAATATAGTTTAATTCTTTGATATTTGTTGTGTTCAAATGAAACGGAAATGAGTGCTGCTGGGGAGCTACTCATC
>CAZNVQ010000048.1:0-18349 GCA_964576425.1 uncultured Flavipsychrobacter sp.
AGGCCGGTAGCGCATCTGGTTTGGGACCAGGGGGTCGCAGGTTCGAATCCTGTCTCCCCGACAAAATAGAAGAGGTTGTCTATGACAACCTCTCTTTTTTTATATTGAATTTTACTTGCCTTTATTTTCAAATAATTATTTTGCCTTTTAACAATATGATAAGAAGACTAATGATTCAATAATTCTTTTTTCATTAAAGAAACATTAGTTTTGTGATTGGTTCCTATGCGTTTAAAAAGATTTTCAATAATAGCATTGTTGCTGCTTTTATCTTTCCAGATTTTGGGAGGAACTAGCTTTGCTGCATCTATTAAGAAATTACCATTATTAAATAAGGTTTCTTTACACAAAGCAACTAGTACTGGCTTTTTTAAACAAAATCAATCAACATCAATTAGTTTTTTTGACCTTTTTGATAGTGAAAACAAAGATGATAATGAAGATGACCATATCAGCCATTTCTTTGAATTAAATGGTTTTATTCATACTGAATCAATACATTATAATTATTTTCCAGTTTTTTCTAGAGAGAACAAGCATTTTCTCGTTCATATACAAACATCTATTAAGGAAAGACGTCCTGATTTGTGTGTTTTGTATTGCCAATTTCTAATTTGATTTTTCTTTTTTTCTTTCGGTTTTTCCATTAGTGAAACCGATTCTTGGATAGTTTCATCCATTTTTCATTTAAAATAATTAACTCACATGTCTAAGTTTTCAACAACTTCGGCAGATGATGTTTTGGTTCAGCATTCTCATTTTCTTCATTCAACTTTTAATGAAATAAATGTACTGCATGAGCTCAAACATTATCTACCTGCACAAGCACCATTAAAGGATTTTATTCATCATAATACATTGCATGCATTTCAAAGCTTGAAATTTAGTGAAGCGATGAAAAAAGCTGCTGCAATTTTTGGCTACAGAGTTTCTTTGTCATTGCATGAATACCGTGATTTATATGTTACTAAAAAAATAGGAGAAGATGTTTTAATTAAAATCATTGAACAGAAAAAAGGAAAAGATAAAATCGATTTTTGGAAATCAAGAATGATTGAAGGGCATTATGAAGCGGCTCATCAACCTAGAATAGGTCAGCTGCGTTCTTTTTGGAAGCGTAAATACAAGATTGATTTAGATGCACTTGTTCATCCAACACTGTTTAGGGTTGTTTGTAGTTATTTAGATCAGGGAATTTCTATATGGCGCTTCCCTAATACAAATTTATCTTTTTTGGCTTCAATTAGACAATTGGAAAAAAGTAGTTTTTCTTCTTTTTTTAGAACCAAGCGAGCTCGACAATTGCTACATGATACATCAATTTCAATTAATGATTTATTGAAAATTATCATAGGCGATGAAGCTCTATTTGAACATTATCTATTTGATCAGCAATTTGCACATCAAGGTTGGTCTGGGTTAGTTTCTGCTGCTGAAGATAATCCTGCTGGATTGCTTGATAGTCGTTCGATAACTTTAAAGGACTTTGTTCATTTTGAATTATTACTAGAAATTGATGCTTTGCAAGCCCAGTTTGGAGATTCTTGGAGTAGTATCAATCAAAGATTAAAACAAATTCCTACTGCATTATTTGCTCCAATAGAAACTACAGAATTAGAAGAGGTTGTTGAACTTTGGCAAGATGCATTTGAATGGAGTTTTTATGATCAGGTTCTTGAATCAATAAGTGATAATGTAAAGAGGCTCCCAAAACAAAAATCTAAAACCAGTTTTCAAGCGTTATTTTGTATTGATGACAGAGAATGCTCATTAAGAAGGTATGTTGAGGAAATTGATCCATCAGCAACTACTTATGGTACACCTGGTTTTTTTGGAGTAGAATTTTATTTTCAACCAGAAAGTAGTAAGTTCTTTACGAAACAATGTCCAGCTCCAGTAAGTCCAAAATATTTAATTAAAGAATTTGGTTCTAATCAAGCTAAGACATCAAAAGATTTTCATTTTGGTAAATACGCTCATTCGCTTATTCCTGGAATGTTGATTACGCACACAATTGGTTTGTGGTCAGCATTTAAACTTGCAATTAATTTATTCAAACCATCCATTGGCCCTGCATCTGCACACTCATTTGACCACATGGATAGGATTTCAAATTTGACTATTGAATGTGAGGATGAATCAAACCAAGAGCTTGGTTTACAAATAGGTTTCACCGTTGATGAAATGACAATGCGAGTAAATAATGTTTTGACCAGCATTGGCATGATAAAGGATTTTGCAGATATCATTTATGTTGTTGGGCATGGTGCAAGCAGCATCAATAATCCACATTATGCTGCTTATGATTGCGGTGCTTGTAGTGGTCGACCTGGTTCGGTAAATGCTCGTGTTTTTTCTTTCATGGCAAACCATCCAAAGGTTAGAGCACAACTGAAAATAAAAGGGATTGATATTTCTCCAACTACACAATTTGTAGGTGCGCTGCATGATACTACAAAAGATGATATTGAATTTTATGACGAAGATTTGTTGCATGTTGAAAGCAAAATCAAACATCATAAATATAAAGAAACCTTTAAAGCCGCATTAGACAAGAATGCATTGGAGCGCTCTAGAAGATTTGAATTAGTGGATAAGTCAAAACCAATTTCGGAAGTTCATAAACAAATAAGAGGACGTTCAGTTTCTTTGTTTGAACCTCGACCAGAATTGAACCATGCAACAAATGCAATTACAATAATAGGACGTAGAGCAATTTCAAGTGGTGTTTTTCTTGATAGGAGATCATTTTTAAATTCCTATGATTACTCAATAGATCCAAAAGGTAGTGCACTTCTAAATATTTTAAAAGCAGCTGCACCAGTTTGTGGAGGTATTAATTTGGAATACTATTTTTCAAGAGTTGATAATCAGAAACTTGGCGCAGGTACTAAATTACCACATAATGTAATGGGATTGTTTGGTGTTGCCAATGGAATTGATGGCGATTTACGACCAGGGTTACCAATGCAAATGGTAGAGATTCATGACCCAATAAGAATGTTGTTTATTGTAGAACACAAGCCTGATGTGGTTTTGGATGTTATTCAACAATCTCCCGAAACCTATGAATGGTTTATAAACAATTGGGTTCATCTTGTGGTATTAGATCCAGTTACTTCAAACTTTTTTAAGTTTGACACTAGACAATTTGTTCCTTATCAATTCTCAAAAATGAAGAACAATAAGACTCAAGCTATAAATCAATCGATTTATTTGTCAACAGATAATCTGCCTATTTTTTTACAATCAAATCAATAAGTCATGGAACAATTATTTGCTGGATCACTATTTATTATTCTTATTGGTTTTGTGATAAGTTTATTTATTTCTTCCAAAAATGAAGGAGCCATTTCAAGGATTGTTTTTGTAACTGTTGGGCTTCATTTTTTAACCATTTTTGCTTTGAGTTTTTTGTGGTTGTGGCATGGAAGACAAAGTCTTAATGTAAAAGAAATAGTTCTTTATAAAACCAATAACTATGAATTTTTATTAGATATTTTGTTTGATAAAATCACAGCTTTTTATCAACTTATAGGTGCTTTTCTAACTTTTTTAGTTTCTATTTATAGTAGGTACTATTTACATAAAGAGCCTGGATACAAGCGTTTTTTTAACACTGTTTTGTTTTTCTATTTAGGCTATAATATTGTTGTTACATCTGGGAATTTTGAAACTCTATTTCTTGGTTGGGAGATTTTAGGCATTTCATCATTTTTATTAATTGCTTTCTACAGAAACAGATATTTGCCAGTTAAGAATGCTGTTAAAGTTTTTTCAATTTATAGAATAGGTGATGTTGGTTTAATCATGGCGATGTGGATGAGTCATCATTTATGGCATGAAAATATCACCTTTCAGAAATTGAATAACTTTCATTTAGTGCATGAACATCTTCAACAGCATACCTTAATTGGAGCTTTTATTTCAATCATGATTTTGATGTCAGCAGCAGCTAAATCAGCACAGTTTCCTTTTACTTCATGGTTGCCAAGAGCAATGGAAGGACCTACACCTTCGAGTGCAATATTTTATGGTTCCTTGTCGGTGCATATTGGTGTGTTTTTAATGCTAAGAACATTCCCATTTTGGGAAGCACAAACTTCAGTTAGGGTTTTGATTGTGCTTATGGGATTGGTTACAGCTATATTATCAAGTTTTACTTCAAGAGTTCAATCTTCTGTTAAAAGTCAGATTGCTTATTCATCAGTAGCGCAAATTGGAATCATTTTTATTGAAGTTGCATTAGGCTATACTAATCTTGCATTGATACACTTTGCTGGAAATGCTTTTTTACGTACTTATCAGTTGCTCGTCTCCCCTTCAGTTGTTAGTTACTTGATTAAGGAGCAATTTTATCACTTCAAACCACATCAGCCATCAGTTGAAGATTCCTTGCCGAAAAGAATTGAATATTCACTCTACATTCTCAGTTTACAAGAATGGAAATTAGATAGTTTAATGTATCGTTTTTTATGGAATCCATTAAAATTTGTAGGAAAACAATTAGAGTTTTTATCAATTAAAGCCGTTCTTGTATTTATGACTTTGATCTATGGACTTGGACTTTATTGTGTATATCATCGGCAAATAATTCCTGAAAATTTGAGTTCAACTTTATCAATATTTTTTGCATTCATAGGATTATTATTGGCGCTTAAGGCATTCACTGAAAGACACCGGGTTATGTTAAGTTGGTTTATGGTATTGATGTGTCCTTTTTGGGTTGCGCTAGCTATTTCTTTTAACGAAGAATTTAGTTTCAATCAAGTCCATTTGTATTTAAGCGGCGTTGTAATTGCAGGTTTTTTAGGATTTTATATTCTTAAAAGATTGCAACGACTTGAATTGCAAATTGACTTGCATCAATTTCATGGACATTCTTACAAGCACCCTAAAATGGCATTTATTTTTTTAATGGCATGCTTGGCGGTTTCAGGTTTTCCAATTTCACCAACTTTTATTGGTGAGGACTTGATATTCACTCACATTCATGAAGGTCAAGGACTTTTAGCTTTTTTCATTGCATTGATTTTTATAGTTGATGGTCTGGCATTAGTTCGAATTTATGCTCGTGTGTTTTTAGGCCCTCATGTGAAATCTCAATATGACATGGCTTACCGGTCATCGTAAATTTTATTAATTATTTTTTTAAAACAATTTAAATCATTAAAAATGAGTAACAATAATTTAAAAATTCAGTCTGGGATTAAAGGACTAAAAGAAAATTTTAAATCAGATGCTTTATCTGGATTCCTTGTTTTTTTAATCGCACTTCCTCTTTGTCTTGCTATTTCAAAAGCAAGTGGATTTCCTCCAGTTGCAGGTATTTTTACTGCCATTATTGGTGGAATGCTTGTGAGTTTTTTGGGTGGTTCAGAATTGACTATTAAAGGGCCTGCTGCAGGGCTTATCGTCATTGCTATAAGTGCAGTTGATGAATTAGGCAAAGGCGATGCAATGGTAGGGTATAAGCTAACTCTAGCAGTGGTTGTTGTTGCAGGTATAGTTCAAATTTTATTTGGATTGCTTAAAAGCGGTGTCTTGGGTGATTTTTTCCCCTCAGCGGCAATTCATGGTATGATGGCAGCAATTGGTATAACCATAATTTTGAAGCAACTTTTTGTATTAACTGGTGTGAAACCAGAAGGTAAAGAAGCTTTTGATTTAATGAAACAAATTCCACATGCTTTTGCAACACTTAATCCTGATATTTTTATCATTGGTGTAATTAGCTTAGCTATTTTATTTGCATTGCCACAAATTAAATCAAAAATAATTAAGAAAATTCCAGCACCATTATTAGTTATTTTCATAGCCATTCCATTAGGCAGAATGTTTGACTTAGGTCACGAACATACTTATTTGTTTTTAGATCATCATAATTATACAATCGGTCCAAAATTTTTGGTAGAATTACCTAAGAGTATTATTGCCGCAATTACATTTCCAGATTTTTCACAAGTAACATCTGCAATTAGCATTAAGTATATCATCATGTTTGCGCTTGTCGGTTCGCTAGAATCATTATTGAGTACAAAAGCGATTGACATGATTGATCCTTACAAAAGAAAGTCAAACATGAATCGTGATTTACTTGGTGTTGGAATCGGAAATACATTAGCTGGTTTAGTCGGTGGACTTCCAATGATTTCTGAAATTGTACGTTCTTCTTCTAATGTAAATAATGGGGCTAAATCACGATGGGCGAACTTCTTTCACGGATTATTTTTACTCATTTTCGTTGCTTTTGCTGGAAGTATAATTTCACAAATACCGCTCGCAGCACTGGCTGCTATGCTTATTTACACTGGGATTAGATTAGCTTCTCCAAAAGAGTTTGCGCATACTTATCATAAGGGGGCTGAACAATTAGCCATCTTCTTAATTACCATCTTTTTTACATTAGCTACAGATTTATTAGTAGGTATTGCAGCAGGTATAGTAACCAAAATAATAATTCACATTTATCGCGGCCTTCCAATAAAGAACATCTTTAAACCTTTGATAGATGTGAAGCATGAGGCACATGATGATATTTATACAGTTTACGTTTCAGCTGCTGCTGTTTTTTCAAATTACATTAGTTTTAAGAAATACCTTGATGCTATACCTAAATCAAAACATATCATTATTGATTTCACTGAAGCTAAGCTTGTTGACCATACTGTGATGGAACATCTTCATCACTATCAAAATGATTATTTGGCAACTAATGGTAAATTTGAAATAATAGGATTAGAAAATCACAAGTCTATTTCTGAACATCCATTGGCGGCTAAGAGGTTAAGTAAAAATTAATATTTTATAATTAAAAAAAGCAAGATGAAAAAAGTAGTGATATCTATAAATGTTTTCTTGATTTCATTTTCAGTAGCTTTTGCCCAAGCAAATGCTCCAAAAGTTGATTCTTCAAAAGCAAAATCAGAATTGAAAATTAATTTGTCACTTGATGGAAGCAAATATTTAAAAGCAACTTTTTTAAATCAAATTTGGGTTCGAAACAATGAAAGTAATCCTGGAACATTGGTCAATGGAGAGCCGCAGAACCAAACATTTGACATAGGATTAAGAAGAACAAGGTTGCAACTTTACGGTCAAATCTCTGATCATGTATTTTTCTATACGCAATTTGGGATGAACAATTTTAATTATCTCAGCAGTAATGCAGGAAATAGAAAGCTGCATGCTTTTTTTCATGATGCATTAGGTGAATACAAGGTATTTAAAAATTCAAACGCTATTACACTTGGTTCAGGTTTGACTATTGCCAACGGTTTGAGCCGATTTACTCAACCTAGTGTTGGCTCAATAATGACAGCTGACGTTCCTGTTTTTTTACAAGCTACGGTTGATCAAACTGATGAATTTGCAAGAAGGCTTGCATTATTTGCAAGAGGACATGTTGGTAAGTTTGATTATCGTGTTGTCGTTTCTGATCCTTTTCCAATTCAAACAAATGGACAAACTGTACCAACGCTTGGAAAGGATGCAACGTTCACAACATATGGTCATAGCCATCAATATGCTGGATTGTTTATTTATAATTTTAAAGACAAAGAACCACATATTACACCTTACATGGCAGGCACATATTTAGGTGAAAAGAAAATTGTTAATCTAGAAGGTGGAATTATTTATCAGCCCAAAGCCACTTGGTCTTTAAATGGCTCTGACACTATGTTTCACCCAATGTTACTATGGTCTTTAGCAAGTTTTGCTGACATGCCAATTCAAAACAATAAATACATGATAAATGCTTATGCAGGTTTTTTTCATACTGATTATGGTCCCAATTACATTCGTAACAATGGAATCATGAATCCAGCAAATGGAAGTGCTGATGCAAATGTATTTAGTGGTGCAGGCAATGCTTATCCAATGTTTGGAACAGGAAATAGTATTTATCTTCAGGGTGGTTTGAGATTGCCTAATGATTTATTTAAAGAAAATGGAACTTTGATGCCTTATTTTTCTTATCGTTGGTCAAAATACGATAAACTTAAAGACGCTTTTAGCGTTGTGAATTTAGGAGTCAATTGGTTAATCAATAAGCACCAATCGAAAGTGTCTTTAAACTATGAACTTCGACCAGTTTTCCTAAAACAAAATAATGGTGACATTACTAACAGTAGCAATGCAGGATCGGCTTGGATTCAATATCAAACCTTCTTTTAGCCAAAATAAAACGGACACAAAAAAGTAAATTTGTGTCCGTTTTTAATTTATTGAAATTCAATTCTGTTTTAGTCCTCATCTATAATTCCTGCCATTTTCGTTTCGTTTTCTTTAGAAAAATAATAAGCATGAATAACAGCTACATCTCTAAGAAAATCAATTGTTACAACATCCACACGGTGAAAAGGAAGTCCAGTTCGTTCAACCAAATCAGCAATCATTAAATCTCTTTTTTCAGGTTGGATTAAGTCAATTCTTTCATACTTAATTTCCTTGACGTTTTCATGTGTTAGATTTACATTCCTATCAAGGATTAAAGTCAATAGCAGGATGAAAGAATTGCAAATTATAAGAATGATGAAATTGCTTTCAGATGTTGCTAATGCATTAATAATTCCAATTGCAACACAAACAAAAAAGTAGCCCATTTCTTTTACTGGAACCATCACTGTTCTGTATCTCATGATGGAAAAAATGGCAAATAAACCAAAAGCAAAACCTACCTTAATTTTAGTTGCGCTAAGAAGAAAGCAGATTAAAAAGTTCAAGCAATTGAAAAGAAAAAAAGTGAATAAAAAATCCTTATTCTTGTGCCTAGGATAATATATTACTCTTACTAAAAGATAAATAGCAACAAGGTTGATAAAAAATCTAATTGCTAGTTCTAAAAGGTTTATTCCTCCGCTTGAACTATCAAGCAGGTTGTCTAAAGATTCCATGATTTTGAATTTTAATTATTTTGTTTAAAAGTGGTTTAAAAGCGTTGTATTTAATATTATTTCCTGTAACAAGCAGTCCGTAGGCATATTTGCTGATACTTCCGGCACTTATTTTCTCTTTCTTAAGCAATTGAACAATTGGGCTACTTTCGTCCATTTTACCTTGTTTCACTTCAATGATAACAATGTTAGAGAGTGCAGCAGTTTTGATTTTGCTTTTGAATGAGATACCAAAATCTATAGTTGCACGTTCAGTCAAATTTTTATTGACTAAAGTTATGCGATAAAAAAAGTTTTCTAGTGTAATGTCTAAATCTTCAATTTTATGTTTTGTTGATCTTTGATTTATTTCAGCATATTCTTGCTCGCTAAGCGTGCTCAAAAAATGACTGATAGGTTTTCTGTATTTATCTGTTCTTGTACCTTGATATTTTTTCTTAATTTCAAAAAATGTTGTTTTGGTTTCAAGATATTGACGACATCTAACTTTCAATCGATTAATAAGCCCATTGTGGTGGTCTTTATAAAATTGAAAATCTGGAGTATCAAAATATTGAGTATTGTAAGAAAAGACACGATGTTGATCAATCTCAAGAACACGATAGCTGTCAAGTAATTGGTTTAAAATGTTCTCGAGTTTATCATAATGTAAAATGTATTTGCGATCGATTCTGTTCTGTAATGAAACAGCATCCATCTCTGAAAGCTTTATGGGATCAGCTTTCATGAGTAAATTGCTCATGTGTTCTTTAGGAGTGCTCATCAAAACGGTCGAAAAATTTGTTAATTATATTAAGTTATTGTTAACAAACTGATTCAAAGAAAACTAATTATAAATAAGATTGCAACAGTTTCCTTAAAATGTTTTTTAATCAATATGATGTATTGTTAATTTTTGTGTTTTTGTTCCTGAAACAATGAAATAAAGCCCATTAGATAAAGACGTAGTGTTTACAGTCTTAGTTCCCAAAATTGACTCTTCCATTATTGTAGAACCTTTCATGTCGATTATTTTAATGCTTATTGGAAAAGGATTTTTATTTTCAATCAATAATAAATTCGAACAAGGATTTGGATAAAAGGTGAAGTTGTAGTTCAAATCTTGTTCTGTTGTTGAAATTGATTCAATGTTTCCAAACCTATAAAATTCATGTTCGGCTCTTTCAGGTGCAAATTTTCCTGCATTGGCATTTTCAGCATAAATATAAAATTCGCCATATGGTAAACTTAAACTTGTGGTCACACCAAATTGCTCATCATTACTAGCACCATCATTATGATTGCCGTCATCGAACATTTCTAACTTAGTAAATTTTGAAGTTGTATCGAAACGATAGCCAAGCCAAACACTTCCGCTGGTTACATTGGAAACATTAGCTTTGAATTGAATGGTGTTATTGACAATGCTTTTGGAAATGTTGCTAATTGTTGGAGATGTAGCACTAAACTCACTTGTACTATTAAGAAAAGTTGCTCTAGATGATAATAAAGTTGCAATCCCTGGTACAAAATAACTTCCAACAGAAATATTTGTCGTTAGTGAGCTTTGGAATTGAGCATAAGTGAATTGTTTATTAGTGTCGCTTGCAATTGCAGTATCCGCAATTCCCATCATTTGCTGTGCTAATGTATTGTAGTAGCCACTTTCAATGATTTCTTTCACGATTGTTTTCATGTGTGCTACATACATTTTTTTGTATCTAGTGTTGTTTATAATAAGTTTTAACATTGGCCATTCACTATCGTTTCCATGAAGGTTTAGGCTTAGTTGTTGCATGTTGGCAACAGTCAAGCTTCCAGTTCCTCCTGATTGACTTCCTGCAAATGGAAATGCACCCAAACACATGTTCAAATCCCACATTATTGGATTGAACCGGTTAGTATTGTCTTTAATCAAATAATAGTTTTGTGCAAAAAGTCCAGTATAACTATCTAGGTTGACCATAATATTGTTAAATGCAAGCATCCAAATAAATCTGTCCATATCCATGATATTTTCAATGTAGCTTGAATAGTTGGCAATTGTATCACAAAGTCTAACCAATTCATCCCAACCATAATTTGATTTCAATTCATAAATAGATTGGTATAAACTGCTATCAACTCCAAGAAATTTTAAACTGTTTTTTGTTAGCGGAGTAGGGTTGTCATGGCTGCATTTGAAAAAAGCATTTTTATTAGCACTATAGCTGTAGAAATGATTTTTTATAAATGGTTTATCAATATCCTCGTCATTGTTATAGAAACCTACATAAGCACCATTGATATAAACTTGTGCAAAATTAGATCTTGGACAATCCATGTAATAATTTAGAAACGAATAGGATAATGCTTCGCGAATCATCGAAGGATCTTGATAGCAATTAGCCAATTTAATATCAGTAACATCTTGATAATTCTGAGATTTAAATTTCTTCAAATTAATGTGTAAAGGATTCTTATTGCTTGATGCATTATAAGAACTGTTTCCTTTGTATTTAACGCCCACACTATCAAATTGAACGCCATTTATTTTTACCCAATCTGCCAATGTATAGCCTTGACTTCCAGCCTTTGCAGTATCCATCATAAAATCCCAATTTGATTGAGAAAAATAGATTTCTATTTTTTGGATTGTATTCTTGTCATATAATGTTGTCTGTGCTTTCCCTTTATTGAAAAGGGAAAGACAGAAACACAAGGTGAGTAAAAATGTTTGCTTAATTGAATAGTTCATGAGAGTGAATTATTGAATAAGGTTTATTTTTTGATTATAAGTTTTTTGATCAATTTGAACACTCAATTGGTAATTTCCATTTGGTAGGTTTTTCAAATCAATTGTAGTGTTATCTTGTTGTGTTTTCACAACCCTTCCAATGTTGTCAAATACTGTGACATTGAAATGTTTACCTGCAAAACTATTGTCCAAATAAATCAAACCATTTGTTGGATTAGGATATGCAATTGTTTTGTATTCAACTGTAAATGAATTTATTCCTGTTAATGTGAAATTGAAAGGATCCGACAAGTCAGAAGCGCATGTGAAAGAGTCAACTGTTTTTACTTGATACGTTCCGTTTTGAGTTGCCACATAGCTTTGTCCTGTTGCACCTGGAATCAAAGTGCCATTAAAATACCATTTATTGTTGTATGCAGCACTAGAATACAAAGTATCAACAACTCTGGTAATGGTTGGCACTGGAGGAGTTGCACCTGCAATGTAACATGCTGAATATCTATAGGCTTTTGCAACAGAGCCAGAAACCGTTTTAGACCAAATAACATTATTGTTAGAGTCAACTTCATAAATCATTCCTGATAATGCAATGGTAACTAACATATTCCCATTAGGCAATTGTTGTGATCCGCCCATATTGCTGGTGTATCCATTGCCAACATGTCTGCGATCATAAGTAGAAGGGGAATAGGCTGTCCCTATCAAAGAATAGGTATATCCATTCACAGGGGGATTAATCATATCAACACAAGACTTTTGTGGGTTAGATTGTCCACCATTATTGAAAGCTACAAGGTAACCTGCTCTTGGACAACCTTGTGGAATCCAATGAGCGTCATGTGTAACCTTTAACACTTGGTTAGCGGATGTTCCAGCGCTATATGCTTGAGGATTTCCCCAACGATAAAGAATGTCACCACCTTTGCCAGAATTGCCTCCAGAATGACTTGCCGCTTGTGCCGTTGTTGTGCTGTGGTCAATCACATAAATTTCACTCATGTTATGACAACTGAATGCAATTTGGTTTAATTGTTCATTATAGGAAACACCATTCATGTGTAACCAGTCTTTTTGTTGTGCATAATTGATGTTAAGTAGTTCAGGGTGAGCAGATATTGAAGTTACATAATTGGCTTTGCTTGCATCCACATTTTGCATCAAATGATCCCATGCATGCCATTCCCAAACTACAGTTCCAGTTGTTGGTCCAGTTGGTTGTACTTCTACAATTTTATCAGGCCACATTTCAATAGCCGAACTTCCACCAGCAGCGGTTACTTCTGCTGCAGTCTTACGTTCATAAGCAATTAGCAAAACGTTACCATTAGGCATTGGTTCAATATCATGATGGGTGCAATAGTTTGTAGTAGAATAAACATAGTCCCAAACAACATTGCCATTCCAATCCACTTTTTGAACTTGTCCACAAATTGGACCACCATTAAATGAATTTCCTGATTTTGCAACAGTTCTCAATAAGTATCCACCAGGTAACATATATGTTGAATACCCAGTTTTTGCAGTTGAGGCAAATGTCCAAGTGTGAAAAGTTCCAGGAGTTGACATGGTATCAAGCAAGACCGCAGTCGTGCTATTTTGGATAGAATAAAGCGTGAAGTCACCCCATTTTTGAGCTGATGCAGTAGTCCCTAAAAGACCAGCTAAGCATACTAATTTCAGTTTTTTCATCTTATGTTTAATTGTTGATTAATTGATGATTGAAATTTGTTGTGTTTGATTGTTTTTAGGATTGTTAAAATCTGTTATTCTAACAAAGTAAATGTTGGTAGCTAGGCTTGTTGCATCAATAGTTGCTTTATCGATGTTATTGAAATTTTTGCTTAATAAAGTTCTTCCAGTTAAGTCTATAATATTTATTTGAATGTCCTTTGAAGTTTGACTTAATGCTAAATTGATAATGCCATTTGAAGGATTGGGATAAATAGTTACAGTATTAGTTTTTATTGTTTCAACAGCAGTTGGATAACATACATTACAACTTGAATAGCAAACTGGATCAAGCACAATGTCTCCAATTGTTGTTACACTTCTATTGCCATTATTAGCGCACGAACTTGGAACAGTTTCAGAATTAGATATAGTGTTGCCATTGAAAAATTTAAATTGATAAGTACCCGAATCAACGAAAGAAATGAGTTCATAAACACTGTCTACAAAGCTGTATAGTCTAGTACTAGCAAGATTCCAAGACTGATGACTACCAGCAACATGTACACCATTATTACTTATTGAACTTTGGTTTTTCATATTTACTTTAAATCGAATCATTTGTTTCCCATCAGGTGCATTTTGTGCAAAACGAATGGCACCAATAAATGTGGTATCATCGCTTAATGAATCCACATACATCCATCTATTGTCATTGAAGTCATAACCAACTCTTGATTCAATCGGTACAAACTCAACTTCATAAAATTGATCACCATTAACGAATTTGAATTCATATTTATTAAAAGCAGGAATATCAACTACGATACTATAAATGTTTGTGTCTGACTCTTGACTTAGCAAAGTTGCAGCAGCATCCCAATTTGCAGCATAGCCTGCAGCAATTTGAAAATCTCCAGAAACATGAATGCCATTGGTATTAACGACTATGCCGCTCATATCAACAGCAAACTTTACTTTTTTGGCTTGAGCAAAGTTGAAAAGCATCAAAATGCATGCAGTTAGTGTAAGGTTTTTCATACAGAAAAATGATTAGTGGATTATTTTTCTGTTAAATTATCTTAAACTAACTTAACTAGTAGTTGTAATAGATGAAATTATAACTAATTGCGATAAAACAATTGATTTACAATAGCCTCAATTTGAATTTAATAGGGACATTACTTTAGGATTTAAAGGCTTGCTTCGTTGATTAGTATTCAATTTTTATGTTCACTTTTTGAAGCCTTAATTTCTCTAAAGCAAACACTTTAAATTGAAATTGTTTGAATGTGATGATTTCATTTATTGAAGGAAATTTTCCTGAAATTTCAAGCACTAAACCCGCAATCGAATCACTTTCGCCTTTTACTGTGTCAAATGTTTCAGTAGGTAAATTCATGATTTTACAGGCATCATTTATGAGTGTTTTCCCTTCAAATACAAATTCATTGTCGCCAATCTTTTCATATGAAATATACTCGTCATCAAATTCATCTCTGATGTCACCTATTATTTCTTCTACAATATCTTCCATAGTTACAATGCCAGAAGTGCCACCAAATTCATCAACTACCACAGCAAAATGGATTCTCTGTTGTTGAAATTCTTTGAGCAAATCTTCAATCAATTTCCCTTCAGGAACGAAGTAGGATTTTCGAATTAAAAAATGCCAATCTAATTTATTATGTTCTGCATATGGAAGTAAGTCTTTAGAATGAATAACGCCTATTATTTTATCTAAACTTTTGTGAAACACAGGCATTCTACTAAAGCCAATATCGTTCATTATTTTTTGTAATTCCTGAAAATTAATATCATCCGGAACGCCACACACGTCCAATCTTGTTGTCATCACTTGTCGCACAATGATATTTCCAAACTTGATGATGCCTTTGAAAATATTGATTTCTTGATGTGTAGCGGCATGACCAACAGATTGCTCTAACGCTTGTTCAAAATCAATTTTTGAATTATTGTTTTGTTCATTGTGTTTCATTTTACCTTCCACAAATGAGGTTGAAGAAACAAGCATGCGGCTAATGGGACCAAAAATATTCATCATGATTTTTATCACAGGAGCCGCAAATAGCGCCATTTTCATGTTGTTTTGAGCCGCATAAACTTTGGGTATCACTTCGCCAAAAAGCAAGAGTATAAATGCAACGATTGAAATTTGAATGCAAAGTGCAAGCATCACTCCAACATCAACTTTAAAGACTTCGTTCAAAAGCACATTTGAGGTGATTATGATGGCAATGTTCATAAAATTGTTGGCAACAAGTATTGAGGTAAGCAAAATTTTTGGCTGCTCTATCAATTCCAACAATAGTCTGCTTGTAGAATGATTTTTTGTTTTAAGATAATTGATATCTTTAGCTGTTAGTGAAAAAATAGCAGTTTCGGCGCCAGCCATTATCCCCGTCATTAATAGCAATACAAGGATAATTAATATAAAAATTGTAGTGTTGGAAACAGAAAAATTGCTCAGGAAAATGGAACTCAAAAACTCCGTTTTATATGTACAATTGAGGGTCAACATAGGAATGATATAAACTACAATAATCAAATAAAAATTACAAAGGGAAAGCTATTTAATTTCTTTCCCTTTGTCTTTATTTAAATGTATTGATTTAAAATGGTAATATATCGATTGGGTCATCATCTAAAAAATTAAAATTAGTCTCTGAGTTTATGTTTGAAATGTTTTCTTTCAACGATTGCTCATTCGGCATTTCAATATGATCTTTTCTTTTCTCAAGCATCACTAAAACATCTCCATGAATCTCAGTTGAATATCTTTTGTTTTTATTTTTATCCTCCCAAACCTTGTATCTAATTTTCCCTTCTATGTAAATGAGGCTTCCTTTTCTAAGATTATTTTTCGCGATATCGGCTAAGCCTTTTCTTAAAATTACTGTGTGCCATTCCGTGTGAGACATTTGTTTGCCAAGTTTGTCTCTAAATGTTTCTGTTGTTGCCACAGAAAGCTTGGCCATAGAATTTAAATCGTCTAATTGGTGAATTTCAGGGTCACGACCAAGATTTCCAATCAATACAACTTTATTGATACCTCTCATAATGCTCTTTTTACATTTATTGAAATTTCATAACCTATAAGATTTAAAAGTAAAAATTATTTTCAATAAAAGATACAAGTGTTTTTGGAAAAGCTAATTTATTCAGTTCGGATATTGGTTGCCAAAATCCGTTTTTAGTTATTTTTATAGGTTTTGGTATTTCAACATGGTAAAAACTACTATATATCAATTGGTGCGTTAACCTTTGTTTGGAACTTCCTAAGATTTTAATTTTAGAATCAGGTTGCATCAGTCTTTCTGAAATAATTTTTTTAATTACTGAAGCATTGATTTCTGATTCAGTTTCATATAAATAAAATTCATGTAGGTTTTGCCAAATATCATTTTCTAATCTTTTTTGAATCCAAATCTTATCTTGATTACAGATCAACAGGTAATTGAAATACCTATTTTTCACAATGATTTTTTTCGACTTCACAGGCAAATCTTTCACCACTTCATGTTGAAACGCAAAACAGTTATTATTCATACAACAATTATCGCATAGAGATGATTTTGGAGTACAGATCGTAGCCCCAAAATCCATAATCGCTTGATTGAATTTTTTGTTTTGTTTGCTCGGAAGTAGTTCTTGCGCCAAGTCTTGGAAAAGTTTCTTTCCAATCGTGGTGTCAAAAGGCGTTTCAATGCCAAAAAAACGGGATAAAACTCTAATCACATTGCCATCAACAACTGCATATGGTAATCCAAATCCAAACGATGCAATTGCAGCAGCAGTATACGTTCCAACGCCCTTCAACGTAATTATTTGTTCATATTTATCAGGGAAAATACCATCATAATCTTCAGCAATTGTTTTTGCAGTGCATAGAAGATTTTTGCATCTATTGTAATAGCCAAGACCTTGCCAAAGTTTGAATACTGTTTCATCTTCTGCTGCCGCCAAATCCTTGATTGTAGGAAAATGCTCAATAAATTTCAGATAATAGGGTAGTCCTTGTTCAGCTCTTGTTTGTTGCAAAATAATTTCGGACAACCAAATTTTATAGGGGTCCTTTTCCTCTTTCCAAGGCAATGATCGATTATTTTCTTGCTCATGCCAAGCCAACAACTGTTTGGTGAAATATTGATTCCTTGCTTTGTCTTTGTTCATGTTGTTGCAAATTAACAATGCTTAAAAATTATCAAGACAATTTTTAACATTCCACCTTCTTGTGGTTACTTTTGTGCCACAATTTCATCAAAAATGGAAATCCAACAGTTACAAGATGTAGCTTCTCAAGTTCGCCGTGATATCGTTCGTATGGTTCATAGTTGTCAAAGTGGTCACCCAGGAGGCTCGCTTGGCTGCACCGATTTTTTAGTTGCACTTTACTTCCAGGTCATGAAGCATAGTGCTGAAAAATTTAATATGAATGGCGGAAATGAAGATATTTTCTTTTTGTCAAATGGACATATTTCTCCGGTATTTTACAGTGTATTAGCACGTTCGGGTTATTTTACTGTTAGTGAATTGGCAACTTTCCGTCAAATCAACACTCGTCTTCAAGGTCATCCTACCACACATGAAGGCTTACCAGGAGTGCGCATTGCTTCTGGTTCTTTAGGCCAAGGTTTAAGTGTTGCAAGTGGTGCCGCAATGTCTAAAAAAATGAATGGCGATTCTCGTTTAGTTTTTTCACTTCATGGTGATGGGGAATTGCAAGAAGGTCAAAATTGGGAAGCTATAATGTTTGCGGCTCATCATAAACTAGATAATCTTATCGCAACTATTGATGTCAATGGTCAACAAATTGATGGCTCAACTACAAGTGTGATGAATCTTGGCTCTTTGAAAGATAAGTTTTTGGCTTTTGGTTGGGAAGTTGTGGAAATGGAAGGGAATGAGATGAATTCAGTTGTTGCAACTTTAGAAAATGTTATGCAAAATCTTGTTGGCAAAGGAAAACCTATTTGTATTTTGATGAAAACCGAAATGGGTAAAGGTGTTGATTTTATGGAAGGGACTCATGAGTGGCATGGCATCG
>CAZNVQ010000049.1:0-18169 GCA_964576425.1 uncultured Flavipsychrobacter sp.
TTGAAACTCATTTCCATACTTTCCTCCAAAAGATTACCCTCAAACTGAATTCCTCTTATCAATGAAAGCTCAATGTTTTCAGGTATAATCGTTCCTGCAACCAATTTGTTGTTTAACATCATTTCTTCATGCTTGGTTCCATAAGAAGATTTATAAATCAAAACACCTTCTTTTTCCAAAAATGAAAAATAACAATTGAAACAATAAGGCACATCGTTGTTGCTAGTGCAAACTGTTGCAACCTTGCATTCTTTTATGAACTGAATAATTTCTGATTCTATCATTTGATTATGTTTCGTTGGTTCAAGTTAATCATATTGACTCAAAAATGAAAAAGGTCGGCAAAAACCGACCTTTTTATAAAAAAATTAAAAATATTTTAAATATCTCTATTGACATCAAAAGCTTCTAATTCATTGGCAACTGCCGTTAGAAAACTCGCTCCTATAGAACCATCTATGATTCTGTGATCATAACTCAACGACAAATACATCATGTGACGAATAGCAATAACATCGCCCATTTCTGTTTCCATCACCATTGGTCGCTTTTTAATGCTTCCCACAGCTAAAATGGCAACTTGAGGTTGATTGATAATAGGCGTTCCCATTAGGCTGCCAAAAGTTCCTACGTTGGTCATTGTAAATGTACCGCCTTGTGTATCTTCAACTTTCAATTTGTTACTTCTAGCTGCATTAGCCAATCCATTCACATCTTTTGACAAGCCAAGAAGATTTTTAGTATCCGCATTTTTAATAACAGGAACAATCAAATTGCCTGATGGTAATGCTGTTGCCATTCCAATATTAATATCTTTTTTGATGATAATTTTATCGCCATCAATACTGCTATTGATTAAAGGAAATTTGCGAATACAATTAACTATGGCTTCGATGAAAATTGGTGTGAAGGTGATTTTCTCACCATATTTCTTTTCAAATATTTTCTTAGCACCGTCTCTCCATTTCACAATATTAGTCACGTCAGCTTCTGTGAAACTTGTTACGTGAGGCGAAGTTGACTTACTACGAACCATGTGGTCTGCAATCAACTTACGCATTCTGTCCATTTCAACAATTTCAACATTGTTGCCATAATTCATTGAAGATGCAGCAGCTGAAACCACTGGTGCTGCTGGTTGAGCAACAGGCTGAGGTGTCGGAGCGATTGGGGCAGATGGGGCAATTGAAGGAACAGGTTCTGCTAAAACAGGAGCAGATGCATTACCTCTGTTTGCCACATATTGCAAAATGTCTTTTTTAGTAACTCGACCTTCATTCCCTGTGCCTGAAATTTGCTCTAATTCTGCCATAGAAATTCCTTCTTTGGAAGCAATATTCAATACCAAAGGACTGTAGAACCTGTTACCATCAGAGGCAACTGCAACAGATGGTGCTGAAGCTGCAACTGGAACAACTACAGGAATAGCAGGTTGTGCAGGAGCAGGTTGTGCCACTTGGGTTGGCATAGCGGCAGCTACAGAACCACCTGCTGTATCAACACGAGCAATGACCGTACCTACAGGTACTACATCATTCTCTTTGAATAATATTTCAGTCAAAATACCTTCTGCTGTTGAAGGCACTTCACTATCTACTTTGTCGGTAGCAATTTCCAAAACTGTTTCATCCATGCGTACCTTGTCTCCTGGCTTTTTGTGCCATTTCAAAACGGTCGCTTCCATGATGCTTTCGCCCATTTTGGGCATTACTAAATCAACGATTGCCATAATAGCTGCTGTTATTTTTTTACTAAAGCGGTACAAAAATAATCAAATGCCCCGCAAAACTATAAATAAGAATTATTTTGTTGAATTAGACTAAAACTGCGCTGCGTCAAAAAAACTTCTTCTTCTGATTAATCTCAAATCTTGCAGCACCGAAGCCTTCACATTCAGGGTGAAAGTGTAACTTTTTCTTGGTCCAAAAGGAATAGCACTCAACCTCATTTCCCAACAGTGCAAATCTCTATATATATCAATGGATGTAATTGCAAGTTCCTTGGTGTCAAAATTATAGCCACTGTTAAATGCGATTTTCCATCTTGGCGTTAAGTTGAAATCGCCATTGAACATCAAAGATTGGTCAAAAACAAGTGTGTCTTTTTTAGTTACATTGGTAACAGATTTGTTTACCCTCATGCTATAGGTAAAATTCAAATTCCAAGGGATATTAAAATCTACATAATTATAATACCTTCCGTCACGCATCAATAAATTGTACTCATCTATATAATTGTTGGGAATGGATTTTTTGTTTTTGTTCTCTTTGGATCTAAAGTTGGCACTCAAACTCAAGTTACCATTGGTGAATCTTGCCAATCCTTTTCCATTGTCCAATATTGTCCTTGAAATCCTTCTACCCGTGTTTACATCTTGGTCATAAGGGTCAAAATTTGCACCACCTGCCAAGCTAACAGTGTTCAACAAATTAGTTCTGAAACTTACATCAAATGGTCGCCAATTGAAAGAGTCTGCTGCTAGATTATAAGAGGTACCAAAACTTAATCCATCAATCAAAGTAATATTTTTTCCTCCTCCAGTTGTGTCCGATTTAGAACGAACTTTCATTTGTAAGTTATTATTCAAACCAAAATTAACCGTGCTTGAAAATTTTCCATATTGGCCCAATCCCGGAACACCAACAATGGATGTTACATAGGGAGATTCATAAAAATAATTATTGCTTGTATCTAATTTCACTTGATTGTAATAATTCCATGGAGAAGCTGCAAAGTCAGGCACATAGCCCATTCCAACGTTTGGTGAAATCATATGGCGAACACCTTTCACCCATCCTTTCTTAAACATTTTTACACCATAAATCCTTGTGCTCAAATTGATGCTTGAAGAGAAATCACGAGCAGTATAAAAACCTCTACTTTGAATTGAGTCAATTTTTCCAGTTACATCATTGTAACCTCTAATCAATTTTTCAGTCATCCAATATTCATTGTAATTAGCACCAATAGAAAGATTAATAAATCTGAAGACATTGTAGTTAGCTGTGATTGGAATTACATGTTTAATTCCGTTTTTGAAATCATTTGACGACAAGTTAGAGAAGGCACTTCCTGTGTCTCTAAACACCGTTTGATTCAATACATTTACAGAATAACTCGCTGAAATTTTTTCGTACCATTTAGGCGAACCAACTCTATTTTTCTTTTCAAATGGATTGAATTGAGTCACATAAAAATTGAGTTCAGGAATAGTCATTCTAACTTCCTTGGTTGTCAAATTCTGATTATGATTTGCACCTACAACCAATGAATATGGTTTGTTTGCCCATGACTTTGAATAACTCACACTAGAGTATAATTGGTTCTGAACGATTGAGTTTACATTGTAACTATTGTTGGAATAAAAAGAACTACTTGCAATATTTACGTTGGCGTTGAAATTACTTCCTGGTCTAGCTTTGGGGTCATTTTGATGTCGCCATTGAATCGAAAAATCTTTTTGAACATATGCACCTGGCTCATAGCTTTCACCTGTTTTATTGTTAGCGAAACTCATGCTAACTCCACCAGAATAATGATATCGATTGGCATATGCACTAACGCCGCTAACGTTGTAACTTCCTTTGGTATAAATATTACCTACCAATAATAAATCTACATAATCATTAAAGTGAAAATAATAACCACCATTTGTCAAACCCAAACCTCTTTGTTCTTCAATAGTATATGAAGGCATTTGAAATCCAGAACGTTGTTTTTGTGTGATGGGGAACAAAACAAATGGTAAAAAAAATGGCGTTGGCACTTGTTCAATTACGATGTTGGCTGATGCAGAGGCAATTAATTTATTGGGTATAACTTTTATTTTTTGGGCTTTGATTCCAAAATGTGGAGTGTCAAGAGAACATGTAGTATAAATATTTTTCCAACCATAAATGGATTGGTCTGCATTTCGCTTAATTTGTTGACTGATGACAAATCCTTCGCCATACTGCGACCTGGCATTTCGGATAATGGCTCTTTTACTTTTAAAATTATATTGTAAAGAATCATAAGTAACCACTTCTGAGCCTTGCGCAAATGTTGGCTTTGAAATAACCACACCTGAAGTGTCCCAAATTGGTTTTGCCTTTACTGAATTATTATTTTGCTCATATACAATTTGACCAGCATTCAATTTAATATCATCTTGAACAACTTCTGCATTGCCATACAAACTGAATATATTATCTTTGATCAACATGACAGCAGAATCAGTGGCTTTTGCGTTAACTACCGAACTAATCGCATCTTTGGAAATTTTGATACCGAGTTTTTCTTCAAGAGATTCACTTTTAACAGAATCTTTAGAGGAAGATTTGCTGAGCTGTGAGGAATCATTTTCAGTAACATTTTCAATTCTTGAATTGGGGGCAACTTCTTGCTGAGCTTGTGTTTCAGTTGAAAAACATAGCACATAAAACACTATCATCAAAAACTGACAAAAGTATTTTAGACCAAATTTTGAGATAATTTTACCGCACAAATTCATGAATGGGGGCAAAAATAGATTTTTTAAGCCTACTCAATCGTTTTTGTATCGTTATATTTGAACCAATCTTGGAGAAATGATGAAGAAAATAATCAATTTAATTATATTATTAATATATTCTTTTTATTCTTTTAAAACTGCTGCTGCTGGCAAAAAAATAAGTAAAATTATTATTGATGCAGGTCATGGCGGAAAAGATGTTGGCGCACGTGGTCGAATTTCGGAAGAAAAGGATTTGACTCTTTCACTCAGCCTTAGATTAGGGAAAATGATAAGAGATAGTTTGAAAGACGTGCAAGTTATTTACACCCGAACATCTGACATTTATCCATCTTTGAGCGAACGCCATGAAATCGCCAATCAAGCCAAAGGAGACTTGTTTATTTCAATACATATTAATTCTTCTCCTGGATCATTCGAAAAATCCTTAGTTGGTTATAAAACTGTTGGCAAAGGGAAAAGAAAAACTAAACGTCCTATTTATCGAACAATTCACCACAGAGAATCGAATGCTTCTGGAACTGAAACATATGTACTAGGGCTACATAGAAATGCACAAAAAGAAGGCGCTATTGGTGAATACGGCGAAGATGTTGCTGACGAACCTGGGCTTTTGGATGAAAATGACCCACAAACAGCCATAATAATTGCTCAATATGCACAAGCATTTTTGAGTCGAAGCGTATCATTGGGCTCGAAAATCCAACAAGAATTCGCCAATCAAGGGAGACGAGATATGGGCGTAAAACAAAAGGGATTGGAAGTGCTTGCTGGAAGTGCAATGCCTGGAGTTTTGGTTGAAGCAGGCTTCATCAATAATATTGAGGAAGAAGCCTATATGAATAGCGAAGAAGGTCAAAGAGAAATTACCACAGCCATTTTTCGAGCTATTAAAAACTATAAAATTGAAGCAGAACGATAATTTTTAAAATCAAGTTTGCAATTACAAGGATTTTTTTTCAATTTAGCCGAGTATTAATGCAAAATGTAACAACTTATTTATTGACTTTTTCAACATATGTTATTGCGAGTTGCAATTTAGAATAGTTTCTTTTATCTTTAAGCCACGTAAAAAACTTGGTGCGTTAATGAAAGCCCGTTTAAAAACAATAGTCTTGTCTGCGCTTGGCGCTTTGTCTGTATTTTCAGCTGTTACAATTTCATCTTGTACCGAAGACAAGTGCAAAGCAATTGCATGTGCTTACGGTGGCGTGTGTTCTGATGGAAAGTGTCTTTGTCCTTCTGGTTATGAAGGTCCACAATGTGAAACGGTTAATAGAACTCGCTATCTTGGTACTTGGATCGTAACTGAAAATGGATCTATAACTGATGCTGCTCAATACACAATGTCCATTGAAAAAGGAGATAACATCACAGAAGTTAGAATCAAAAATTTGCGTAATCTCTTCACAGAAGATGTTAGAGCATTTGTGAAAGCGGACACTTTATATATCCCTCTTCAAACCATAACTACCAAAAATCAACCCTACACAGTAGTTGGTAGTGGAATCATAACCTCTGACAAATATTACGGCGATTACGGAAGATTGGTTGTGAAGTATAAAGTTACTGATGTTAACGGCTTGGTCGATGACTTTGGTGTTGATGGTGGCGATGCCTCTTTATGGAATAAATAAGATTTTAATTTATAAAAAAAGCCCCGAAATGTAATTTTTTCGGGGCTTTTTCACGTCATTTAAATTCAAGTTTCAATTAATGTTAAACTGACTTTTCTTTCTTAGTAATTCGATTATACATACTGATGAAAAAGCCTACAACCATCACCACAATTCCAAACCATAAGACATTGATGTATGGGAAAAGCAAAGCTTTCATCACAATGTATTCTTCTAATTCATCGTCTTGTTTCACCATTAATTCAACAGCATTTTTATCTGGCAAAACTTTGGTGAATTTCACTGCTAGATTCATCGCTTCTAATCGTTCTACTTGAGGCTCTTGTTCCACACTATTCTTGATTTCATAAATAGGAGAAACAGTACCAACGCTTCCTTTCAAATTGAAAGCTTTCAAGTTGGCACGAACTGAAATATTTCCTTTATCATCAAAATTTGCTTGCTCAAAATCTTGAAACACCAAAAAGCCATTATTTAAAAACAAGGAATCACTACGTTTTAAAACATAACTTTTAAACTCGTGCTTGGCTTGCTTTTGCTTTGGGTCAACGATACTTGTGATATAAGTAAAGATGTCTTTATGCCAATAATGCTTTGACGCTGGATTGGCTATTAAACCTTGCTGTCCCTTTGGATTGACGAAAGCATCGGGATATAATGTAAAAGACTCTAAAACCTTTCCTGTTGTTGAATCTTTTTTCTCATAACGAACTTTGTAAAAAGTTCTTGGATCCTCAGTTGAAATAGAATCACCTTGATAGGTAGCCCAATAATCGCCAACAACAACAGGAACATTTTTGTATAAAATCACATTTTCCTGACTTTCACGTGTATTTTCAGCATCAGATTTTTTTCCAAAATCCATCACTACACCCAAAGTATTGAATGTGATTACTTCTTTTTTGAAGGAAGAAAGCAGGATGCCCAAAAGCATTAATCCAAATCCTAAATGGGAAATTGCAGCTCCCATTTTAGTCCACTTTTTTTGAATGGCTAAAGCATAGTTGATTGTCGCAACAATTGAAAAAACAGCACTAAATAATAAAACTGAATATTGCGGTACATTGATTGATTCGAACCAACCAATAACCAATGTCAAACCGAGCGACAGCAACACCAATTTCAATAATCTTTTCCATGCAACTTTCATATCTGTTTTCTTAAATTTAAGATATAAAACAGAAGCAGAGAGAAGGGTAACAACAATGGCAACCCAAACTTGAATATCGTTGTAATGCTCAACAGGATTAACTGGTGGCGCTATGTCTTTGCCCGAAATCCACTTTGCTAGTGGCGCCCAAACTGGTATTGACGTGCTTATTGAAATCTGAACAGCAGATAACAAGAGTAAAAATGAACCAATAAACATCCAGAATTCTCTCGTATCCAAAGGCTCCTCTTCTTTAATTCTTGGCAAGTTTTTCCATCTATATATCATAAATGACAAACTACCAATAAGTAACACAATCAATACGGCAACCAAATGCCAATACAATGATTTCCCTTCGCCTGTGAAAGCATGAACAGAGGTATCACCCAAAACACCAGTACGCGTTAAAAAAGTAGAATACCAAACCAATAAATAGGTCAGTACTAATAAAATAATTGTTACCGGTAAACTGCGTTTGGTGGCTTTGAAAACTATTAGCGTGTGAAAGCCTGCAATCAAAGTAAGCCATGGCACAAGTGAGGCATTTTCAACGGGATCCCAAGCCCAATAACCACCAAAAGTTAAAGACTCATAAGCCCATGCACCGCCCATCATAATACCAGTTCCCAATATAGCTCCTGAGAACAAAGACCAAATCCAAGTTGGCTTTATCCAATTTTGGTATTCACCTTTCCACAAAGCTGCTATTGTATAGGCAAATGGAATTAACGTAGAAGCAAAACCCAAAAACAAAACTGGTGGATGAATAACCATCCAATAATTTTGCAATAATGGATTGAGACCATTTCCATCCTTTATGAAATCCAAATAATTGGCTTGTTGGAAAATTGGCGCTCCTTGCATAGCATCACGCAACAATAAAAATGGAGAAGAACCAATTTTAATGGTATCACCAAAATAAAGCCCCAACAACATAGATGCAATGATGGCTTGGACAAATCCAATAACAGCCATCGTTCTAGCTTCTAGCTGGCCTGCAGTTTTCATCACCATCAATCCAAGAATGCTATGCCAAAAAGCCCAAAGCATAAAGCTACCTTCCTGTCCTTCCCAAAAACAGGAAAGTAAATATTTCATGGGCAAGGCTTTGGAGGAATGTTGAAAAGCATAATTGTATTCAAATAAATGATTGGCGATGACATAATATAGCGCAACAAAAATTCCCCAAGTTGCTGCGGCATGGATGATGAATCCATTTCTTCCTAAAATTTTCCAAATCTGACTTTGGTGCTCGTTGGTATTTTCTTGCTGTGCTGATCGCCAATAACTAAAAGCAGAAAACAATGCGCCTACAAAAGCAGTTATCACAAAAAAATGACCCAGTTGCCCGGGTCTCAAATGCTCATTTAAGAATTGCGTATCCAATTATCTAATATTTTAATTTAACTAATAAAATTAACTCGCTTTGCCTTCAACTACTTGGTCTTTCTTGTATTTACTTGGACATTTCATTTGAATTTTTTTACACTTAAATTCTTTTCCATCCATATGTCCTGTCATTACAATCTGTTCTGATTTTTCAATGTCAGTAGGTTTGGCACCACTAAAAACAACTTTGTTCACTGAGCCAGATTTATCTTTTACATAAAAAGTAAATTTGTTGGGGTCTATTACAGGGTCATATGTCATTTCTTTATCTTTTTCAAGAAAACCGATTACGTGAAATTGTTTTCCTGGATCTTTTGATGCAGAAGAAAATGTTTCATACGTACTGAAATCACCAAACATGCTAACAATAACAGTGACGGCTACTGCTACTAAAACTAATATGATAATGTGTGTCCTTTTCATAAACAACGTCTTAAGACAAAATTCTAGACGATTTTAGATGTTCAAAGTTACAATCATTTCATCATCATTACATTTATAATCCTAATTTCGCACCGTAAATTTTATGCTCAATGTCCTCAGACTTAAACAATTTTGACCCGAACTCAGTTGGATTAAAATCAAATAATATATTTGGACTACCCTTCAAAGAAGCCGATGCTGCTGTTGTGCTTTTACCCGTTCCTTGGGAAGTTACGGTTTCTTACAGAAATGGCACTTCTCGTGGACCAGAAAACATTTTTGAGGCATCGATGCAAGTGGATTTGTATGACCCTGACGTGCCAAATGGCTGGCAAAAGGGTTTTTACATGCGTCCCATTGACAGTAATATCAAGAAAAAAAGTGATTTTCTTCGTCAATGTGCTGAATTAATAATTTCCCATCTCATTGATGGAGGTGTTGTTGCTGAAAACCAACAACTTTCAGAGAAACTAGATAAAGTAAATGAAGGCAGTCTCATGCTCAAAAACTGGGTGTATGAAATGACTAAAACCCTACTGAAAAATGGCAAAAAAGTGGGTTTGATTGGTGGTGATCATAGCACTCCTTTGGGTTATTTGAAAGCGCTTTCAGAAATTCATAGTGAGTTTGGCATACTTCAAATTGATGCTCATGCCGACCTTCGAGAAGCTTATGAAGGTTTCATTTATTCCCATGCTTCCATAATGTATAATGTGTTGAAAGAAATTCCTGAAATGAAAAAATTGGTTCAAGTTGGTATCAGGGATTATTGTGATGAAGAATTGTCCATCATCAATGACAATCCTAATCGAGTAAAAACCTATTTCGACAAACAAATCAAAGAACGTCAATTTGAAGGAGAAACTTGGAAGTCAATTTGTTCTGAAATTATAAATCAGCTACCTGAAAAAGTTTATATCAGTTTTGATATTGATGGACTAGATCCAAAGCTGTGTCCAAACACTGGAACTCCTGTCCCTGGTGGTTTTGAGCTCGATCATATTTTTTATTTATTCAAAATATTAAAAGCCAGTGGTAAAGAAATTATCGGTTTTGATTTGAATGAAGTAAGCACTGGAGAAAGTGGAAATGATGGTATTGATAGTATCGTTGGAGCAAGAGCATTGTTCAAAATGTGTAACTACATACTTTAAAAACTAAACTTCGATAAAAAGAAAGAGCGGATGAATCGGTTGAATCATCCGCTCTTTTATTTCAATTTCGAAATCAAATTAACGTTCACCAATTTGTTGGCGCCACATTGCATAATACAATCCTTTTTCTGCAAGCAGGATTTCATGTGAACCTTGCTCAATAATTTTTCCTTTCTCTAGTACAAAAATTCTATCAGCATGCATTATAGTTGATAAACGGTGTGCAATCATAATGGTCATGTGCTCTCTTTTTTGAGTAATTGATCTAATCGTTTTAGAAATTTCTTCTTCCGTAATCGAATCAAGCGCCGAAGTAGCTTCATCAAAAATGATGAGCTTGGGCTGACGCAATAGTGCACGAGCAATAGATAATCTTTGCCTTTCACCACCTGAAAGTTTCAAGCCACCTTCACCGATCATAGTATCTAATCCATGTTCTGCACGAGACAATAAGTTTTGGCAAGCAGCTTGTTCCAAAACCAGATTCATTTCATCATTTGTAGCTTTAGGATTCACAAAGAGTAAGTTCTCTTTAATGGTTCCAGAAAATAGCTGAGTATCTTGGGTAACAAATCCTATCTGATGACGCAGTTCTTCAAAATCAATTTCAGTGTCTGCAATTTGATTGTAAAATATTTTACCAGGATTAGGGTGATACAAGCCCACTAATAGTTTCACTAAAGTTGTTTTACCACTACCCGAAGGTCCAACAAAAGCAACAGTTTCACCAAGTTTCACTTCAAAACTAATATCTTCTAATGCAGGATGAGTAGCTGTTTGGTGTTGAAAGCGAACATGATCAAATGCCAAACTTTTTATTGCATGAACAGCTTTGGGTTCTTTAGGTGTGTGTTCAATGGGTCTAGCTAAAAGAGATTCCATGTTATTCAAAGAAGCTTGTGCCTCTCGATAAGACATAATTACATTTCCCAATTCTTGCAATGGACCAAAAATAAAGAAGGAGTAAAACTGCATGGTCATCAATTGACCCAAAGTAAGTTTATCATAAAACAAAAAATAAAGCAAACAAAACATGATACATTGTCTCAAAAAGTTGACTACAGTTCCTTGTATGAAGGAAATGGAGCGAATGCTTCTCACCTTTTTTAGTTCGAGCCCTAAAATTTTAATTGTATTACTATTCAAACGCTTTATTTCTTGATGGGTTAAACCCAAACTTTTTACCAACTCAATATTGCGCAAACTCTCTGTGGTAGAACCTGCAAGCACATTGGTTTCTTTAACTATAGTTTTCTGAATAACTTTTATTTTTTTACTTAATGCACTCGTTAAGAAACTTAACAATAGTGCTCCGCCTAAATATATTACAGGTAATAGTGGATGTAATTTGAATGCATAAATCATTACAAAAACCAAACCTACAGAAGTAATGAACAATACATTGACAAAGCTCATGATAAACTTTTCACAGTCTGTTCTAACTTTTTGTAAAACTGAAAGCGTTTCACCACTTCGTTGGTCTTCAAAATCTTGGAAAGGCAATCGCATAGCATGTTTAAGTCCATCTGTATATAAATCAGCACCAAATTTTTGAATCACAACATTTGTGGTATAGTCTTGAAAAGCTTTTGCAATTCTAGATATCATGGCTGTGCCAACCAACAAACCTAAGGCTGTTAAAACGCCATTGAAATAATCTTGTTTCAATCCTATTGCATTGAAATCACTTACTTTTTTAGCAAATGGATCAATGAGAAAATGCCCCATAATGTAAGGGTCAAACAATGAAAAAACCTGATTGATGGCGGCTAAAATAAGTGTGACAACGATTAGACCTTTGTAACGACCAAGGTAACGCAATAAAAGTTTCATAATATTATGTGAAGTTAGGTTAGTTTCAAGTACTAAAACGAACCAATACTTAAATGATTTCTATAGATGAGTAAATGAACGTAATTTTTCAACAACGACTTTGTCAATGGGAAGTGTAAAGATTAATGGTGATAATTGGTGGAAAGGCAACCAAGTTGACTGTTCATTAGGCTCTAAATTGTTGATGGTAAAGGGTTTCAACAGCTCTGTTTTAACCCAATAATAGATGCTAATTACCTGAGAATCATCAAAAGCTGAAGCTTGAAAAAAATCAGTTGTATAAAAATGATGATCAACTTCGATATCGATACCTAGTTCTTCTTTAAACTCTCTTTTTAATCCCTCCTTCAATCCTTCTCCTAATTCCAAACCACCACCTGGGAGCTTCACTACTTCACGACCACGAATAATTTCTTTGTTAATTAACAGGTGATTGTCAATGAGCAACAATCCGTAAACACGAACATTAAATCTCACAGGAATGGATTCAACCATACTAGAACCAGCGTTTCTTGTTGAAATACAACACCATAACAACTGCTATAACAATGGATAGAACAATCGCAAAATAAAATCCATTAATATCTTCTTCAAATGGAACTTTCACGTTCATTCCAAAGAAACTTGCAATTAATGTTGGTACAGAAATCAAGATAGTGATGCTTGTAAGGCGTTTCATCACCACATTCATGTTGTTGTTGATGATGCTTGCAAAGGCATCAAGAGAACTACTCAAGATATTGGTATATTTTTCCGCCATCTCAAGGGCTTGAGAATATTCAACTATTAAATCTGAAAGGAATTCACGTTCGTCTTCATCACAGTTCAAAAAATTGGTTCGTTCCATTTTCATCAACAACAATTCGTTAGAACGCAATGCTGTAACTAGATACACCAAACTCTTTTGAACACGCATCAGATAAAGCAACTCTTCATTTCGATTGGAATCGTATAATTTTTGCTCTAAAATATTTCGACGATGGTTAATTTCTTTCAATACTTCCATGAAATCCAAAACCACCTTTTCAAAAATTTTCAAAACCATCATATTAGGCCGCTCTGGATGTCTTTTTGCAAAAGAATTCAAGAACCTTCTGATGGCTACGTTTTCAAAAGAATTGACCGTTATTACTTGGTTTCTTTCTGTGATGATTATAGAAATCGGAATAGTGACATAATAAGCATCACTTTCATTTAAAGATTTGTTTTCAACAGGCGTTTTGAGTACAATCAACTTAACCCCTTCATCAATTTCATAACGGGCGCGTTCTTCTATATCCAAAGTATCTGTTAGAAAGTCGCGTGGTATGTCAAGATTTTGAGACAGATTATCAATCTCATTTTCTTGAAACGGGGGCGTCACATTGATCCAATTAGCACCTTCGGGCTTTTCGATCTCCAAGGTTTGGCGATTGATATTTTTATAATATTGAACCATAAGCCCACTTTAGAAAAGTCGGGCAAAGTTAGTTGCATTAAACCACAATTTGAACGTTTGAAAAAAGAGTTTGAAAAATTAATATTCCCTGAAGCTGGAACATATAAATAATATTAAATATAAATAAATACTGACTTGAGTTACTTAAATTTGCGCCCACATTAATAAGAAATAGCTCATGAATTCACCTAGAAAATTAATAACACTCGACGAATTTACAATCCAAGAAACAAGAAAGTTTCCACAGGCAACCGGCGAATTATCTGCTCTTTTGAGAGATATTGGTTTAGCTTGTAAAATTATAAACAAGCAAGTGCTAAAGGCTGGATTAGTAGATATTTTAGGCAAACACGGTGCTACTAATGTTCAAGGTGAGGAACAAATGAAATTGGACATCTATGCCAATGATGTATTAATTGATGTGTTGCAAAATAGTGCAGACTGTGCTGGTATTGCCTCGGAGGAAAATGATTTTCATGTTTGTTTTGAAGATGAGTTCTCATGTAATAGCAAATATGTAGTTTTATTCGACCCTCTTGATGGTTCTTCCAATATTGATGTGAATGCACCAATTGGAACTATTTTTTCTATTTACAGGAGAGTAAGTGAATTGGGAAAACCTTGTACAGATGCTGATTTCCTTCAACCAGGCAATCAATTGATGGCTGCCGGTTATGTGATTTATGGCTCAAGTACTATGATGGTTTATGCGACCAAACTCGGTGTTCATGGATTTACTCTTGAACCTTCGATTGGTGAGTTTTGTCTTTCACATCCAAATATGAAATGCCCTGAAAAAGGTAAAATTTACTCGCTAAATCAAGGTAATACATCGAAATATAGCGAGGGTATGAAAGACTTCTTGAATTACTGTATGGAAAGCAATAAAGAAGAAGGTCGCCCCTATTCCCATCGCTACATTGGCTCGATGGTCGCTGACATGCATCGTACTTTAATCAAAGGTGGTATTTTCATTTATCCAGCTGATAAAAGTAATGCCAATGGTAAACTTCGACTTCAATACGAATGCAATCCAATGGCTTTTTTGATAGAAGCAGCAGGTGGCTTAGCAAATCATGGCTGTGGTAGAATTTTGGACATCAATCCAACAGAATTGCATCAAAGAACACCAATTTACATTGGTTCTAAGAATTTAGTTGAAAAAGCCTTGGAATTCAATAATAAATAAAGATTAATTAAACTCAATAAAAAAAGTTGCAGCCTAAAAACTGCAACTTTTTCTTTTAAATTAAATCTGTTTTAGAAAATGATTCTTAAATCAGGAATAGTAACTGTTTGCTTTTTTTCGCTGATGTTGATGCCGGAAATCAATACTTTTTGTTGCTTCCAAACACAAGTGTCACAATCACTGTAAGCCCAAACATCGTAAGTCCCTTCACGAAGATATTTGAATTCAAAACTGCCATCGTAGGAAGATCGAGTATCAGTAAAATAAACTGGGTTACCAGATACACTGATAAAAATTCGTTCATTTCCTAAATAACCTGAATCTTTGGCTATTCCAGATGTTGTAATATCAGTTGCAAATAGCTTTCCTCTAATTTTAGCTAATCCACCTAATCCAGCTTCTTTTTTACATGATGTTAACAATAACAACACCAATCCTAATGTTCCTACAATTCTCATTTTCAATTTTTTATCTAATTAAAGTAACTTCACCTTTATATGTTTTTTTGCTGTTTTGAATGGCGTTATCAAACCAAACCGTTAAAGTGTAAAAATAGGTTCCAATTTCAGAAGGTTGCCCTTTGAAGGTTCCATCCCAAAACTCTTCGGGGCTTGTAGCATTAAAAATCATGGTACCCCAACGATCATAAATTCTCAAATCAATAGATTTCACATCTTTACCTTTCACTATTCTAAACACATCATTTTTCCCGTCGTTGTTAGGAGAAAATGCAGTTGGCATGGTAATCGTTTGGTCTAATTCAGGCAATGCAGGTGAATTAGGCAAGGTATTGGTTTGTGGGTCATACATGAAATTAGCAACAATAGTGTCTCTTTCATTGAAATTAAAGTTCACTTTATTGTCAAATGTAGAAGGGGTAAATTGTGTGGTTGTTCTGTTCTTTTTCCAATTGAAAAAACGATAGTTAGCCACCGATGTTGCGTCTAATTGATAGGTTACTCTTCTATCTAAGGTTATTGTGTTTGGATATGATGCCATTGTCACTCCGTTCAAAGCAATATTCCCTTTTCCAACAGGAAGAACATTAAATGTAACTTTTATGGAATCTGGATTGAAATATTTGAAAAAGGCTACTACCGAATCTTTCTTTTTAAATGTATATCCAACTGAAGATGTCAAAGAATCTGGATTGAATGTGTTCATCGTTTCAAATTTCTCCCAATGGTCAAACAAATAATAAGGCGCAGTTGGTGATGCAGCAAGATTAATTGTTGTATCTGCAGCAACAATTTTTGACCAAACATAAGGGCTCACAGTATTTCCATTCATTGCAATTACTCCTGTGTTAGCTGGAGATACATTGAATGAAAGTCTTTGTGGATTGAGATTCATACAACTATCCAATTTTTGAGAAATCACAAAACAGCGTCCTAATATTTGTGTACGCATGTAGTTGAGATTGTTTTGCCAAGTTGCATAAGCTCCACCCCAACGATTGATATGTCGTTGCATTTCTGGTTCAATGATATGAATCATAGAATCAAAATGCGGAATCATATGCGCACAATCGAGCGGACCATTCAACAAATCAATAAATGTACTTCGATACAATTGGTCAAAAGTTGGATTATTCATCAAACGAGCCAACATATCTGTGTGCTTTATACTAGAATTATTTTGAAATAAATTAAACGGTTGACAAGGATTGTTTTGATAAGTAACAGTTCCCATTCCAGTGTAATTTTGACCAAGACCCAACACATTATCTTCATCCCAAAGTGCATAACGCCATTTTACACCATTTCCTTTTCTACCTCTCCACCACATGGTATTCCAATTCAACCAATCTGTGTTCACTAACCAAGTGTTAAGAATAAAATAAGTAATTAAACTCTTAACATCTAAAAAGTTAGTAACATGGTCATAATTAGCAGGAACAGCCATGTTGTTGTTCATGATATAGTTGTACAAATTATTCCATCCCGTATCGCTTCCTGCACGTACTTGTAAACCGCCCCAGTAGCTCAATAAATCAATTTTACTTTCAGGTTGACCATAATAATATTTGGTATAATCACCATTTACTTTTTCTCTGATTTCATATACACCCCAATATTGTCCATTAACAAAAATAACTGTTGGGGAATACCGGCGTTGGTCAACATCTAAATTGTATTTTAAAGAAAGTGTATGTACAAAAGCATCCCTTAAATGACAACTAGGACCACCATTACCATCATAATTGTCTGAGGCAGCTGCTTTCAATATAATCTGTTGAAATGTATCACGCAATGAGTTGTTAAAAAACTTGTATTTCATAGCATGGTCATATCCAAATTCATCTTTTACATAAACCCTGAAACCTTTTTGTGGGTATGCCCAAGAATCGTGACCATGTCTTTTTGAAACACCTTCAAATTCAAACTTGAATTGTTTGTTGTTATCAAAAAACTCAAATGCAGTATTTGTCCCTTGAGACGCACCCCACGATGTAAATAATCCATTGTAGTTTCCTGAAACAGAAATGATATTCATAGTTGGTGCAACAACTACGTTAATAAAGTAAGTATTTGTTTCAGTAAAACTTGGTACAATCAATGGATTGGAACTATATGCTACAGCACGAATAACAGTAGTGTTGCTCACAACAATTGGTGTCGAATAAAGTGTTGATGCTGCTGTAGGAACTGAGCCATCTGTTGTATATCTAATTTGGAGTGTTGGGTCACTTGTTGACAAAGTAACATTTTGTGCTGTGGTATAAAACCCAGGATTGACACTCATTTGAGGCTTTGCTGCATATCCATCTTTAGCATTCACATTTGCAGCATTTGGATTAGGTGTGTCAAACAATCCCCAAATAGCAGCACCATCTGTTTTCCTTCCTCTTGAGTGATTCGCCTGAGTTGGAATCAACTTAACAGAATCAACAATTACACCTGAAGCATTTGCCAAAACAAAGTACTCTCCTTTCATTTGAGTGAGTTTGAAACTCGTATGAATCTGTCCTCCTTGAACAACGCCGCGCTCATTACAAAACACCATGATTCTTCCATTAGCAGGAATATTAATAGCCGATGGCACTTGCCATTTTTGAGGAGTGAATTTGTCATCACTCATATAATAGCCAGCAAGGTTGATTGGTGTTGCGCTTGAATTATATAATTCTATCCAATCATTCCTTTGTCCAAAAGCATCTGTTGGACCATTTAGGTTGGAACAAGAATATTCGTTGATAACTACTTGAGCTCTAGACTCAGAAAAAATCAAGAAAAGACTAATTAAAGTGTATAAATATTTCATAAAGTGGCTATAATGGCATTTCAAATATAAAAATAATTTGTTGAAAACTAATATCTCAAAAACTTAATGACAAATCTATTAGCAATTGCGACAAATATCTTTCTAGAGACTTTGGTCTTTTCATATTTGGTTGGTACTTTGTGGAACTTTATAACATTTGATAAATTTAACTGCAACTAAATATTTGATATGAAAAAATA
>CAZNVQ010000050.1:0-18067 GCA_964576425.1 uncultured Flavipsychrobacter sp.
TTTGCTCCAACACGTAACTTCAAAGGACATAGTGGTAGCAAATAATATTAAAGTTCGACTTTCGTATTTAAATACAAGTCATTAAAATAAATAAATAAGAAATGGAAGCTGTTGCTCGCTTACGTAATTACCCTACATCTCCACGCAAAATGCGTCTTTTGGCAGATTTAGTTCGTGGAATGGATGTAGAAAATGCGCTTAATACATTAAAATTTAGTACTAAGCATCCATCAGTAGCATTAGAAAAACTATTATTAAGTGCCATTGCTAATTGGAGAGTGAAGAATGAAGGTGTTGATGTTGCTGCTGCTAATTTGTATGTAAAGGTAATTATGGTTGATGGTGGACGTATGCTTAAGCGTATGAGACCAGCGCCACAAGGACGTGCATATCGTGTGCGCAAACGCAGTAATCATGTGACTATTATTGTAGATAGCCGTGTTAACAATCTAGCTACTACTGAAGCATAATTAAAAATAAAAATCAAACATTCAATTTAAAATAGAATGGGTCAAAAAGCAAATCCTATAGGTAACAGGTTGGGAATCATCCGCGGATGGGATTCAATGTGGTTTGGTGAAAAAAGAGATTTTGGTCAAAAATTAGTTGAAGATCATAAGATCAGAACTTACTTAAACGCTCGTATCAATAAAGGCGGTATATCTCGCATTGTTATTGAAAGAACTTTAGGTAAATTGATCGTAACCATTCATACTTCAAAACCTGGTATTATCATAGGTAAAGGCGGTTCAGAAGTTGATCGTATCAAAGAAGAGTTGAAGAATCTCACCAAAAAAGAAGATGTTCAGATTAACATCATGGAGATTCGTCGCCCTGAACTAGATGCAATGATTGTTGGTGAAACTATCGCTCGTCAGATTGAAGGCCGTGTTAGCTACAAAAGAGCTATCAAAATGGCAATTTCAACTGCTATGCGTATGGGTGCAGAAGGAATAAAAATCAAAGCTGGTGGTCGTCTTAATGGTGCAGAAATTGCTCGCTCTGAGGAATTTAAGCAAGGGCGTACTCCACTTCATACTTTTAGAATGGATATTGACTATGCTAATGTATATGCAATGACTGTTTATGGAAAGATCGGATTGAAAATATGGATTTGTAAGGGTGAAGTATTGGGCAAGCGTGATCTAAATCCAAATTTCTCAGCTGGTTCTGACAGTCGTGGAAATAGACCTGCTGGTGCAGAAGGTAGTCGTCCATCTAATGATCGTCGTGGTGGTGAAAGAGGTGGAGAAAGAAGAGGTGGTGGAAATCGTGGTGGAGCGGCACGTGGTGCTCGTAAAGCATAATTGAATTTGAATTTTACTAGGCAATTTTTCTTAGTATTGAATTATAATAAAAATAAACTTTGTAACAATGTTACAACCGAAAAGAACGAAACATCGTAAAGCTCATAAAGGTCGAATTAAAGGTAATGCTCAACGTGGCGCTACTATATCTTTTGGTTCATTTGGATTAAAAGCATTGGAGCCTAAGTGGATTACTAACCGTCAGATTGAGGCAGCTCGTCAGGCTATGACTCGTCACATGAAGCGTGAAGGTAATGTGTGGATTCGTATATTCCCTGACAAGCCAATTACTCGTAAGCCACAAGAAGTGCGTATGGGTAAAGGTAAAGGTAACCTAGAGTTTTATGCAGCTGTAGTAAAGCCAGGTAGAATAATGTTTGAGTTGGATGGTGTTTCACAGCAAATTGCTCAAGAGGCATTAGAACTAGCTGCTCAAAAATTACCAATCAGAACTAAATTTGTAGTTCGTAGAGATTATGCAGGATCATAGTTTAGTATTTTTTAGTTATTAATTTTTATAATAATATCATGGCAAAGGCAAACAAAGCAAAGGTTCAAGAGTTTCGTTCTATGGACATTGATACTTTAAATGCAAAGATTTACGAAGAGGAAGTTAGTCTTCAAAGACTGATGTTTAGCCATGCGGTTAATCCAATTGAAAATCCGCTTACAATTCGCCATTCGCGTCGTACCATTGCTCGTATGAAAACGGAACAACGCAGAAGAGCTTTAGGTTTCTAATAAAATTTTACAGATGTCAACAATGATTGATAGAAAAAGAAGAAAAACCCGTATCGGGATAGTAAGTAGCAACAAAATGATGAAAACCATCACTGTAGCTGTTGAACGTAAAGTAAAGCACCCGATCTACGGTAAGTTTTTGAAAAAAACTACTAAGTTCCATGCTCACGATGATCTTAACACCGCTGGTATTGGTGATGTTGTGCGCATTATGGAGACTCGTCCTTTGAGCAAAACAAAGCGCTGGCGTTTAGTAGAAATTATAGAAAAAGCTAAGTAATTAATTAGATATCAGATATTTTAGTTTCTGATTTTTAAAAAAATCGTTAAAATGATACAACAAGAATCCAGGCTGAATGTAGCCGATAATAGTGGCGCAAAAGAAGTGCTTTGTATTCGCGTGTTGGGTAATTCAGGTCAAGATTACGCTGGTATTGGCGATAAAATTGTTGTTACTGTTAAAGACGCTTTACCAGGTGGCAACATGAAAAAAGGAACTGTCTCTAAGGCGGTAATTGTAAGAACAAAGAATAAACTTCGTCGCAAAGATGGTTCTTATATCAACTTTGATGATAACGCAGTTGTTCTTTTAAACAATTCTGACGATCCAAGAGGAACTCGTATTTTTGGGCCAGTTGCGCGTGAGCTTCGTGATAAGGGTTACATGAAAATTGTTTCTCTTGCTCCAGAAGTGTTGTAATTTTTACATACCTTCGCACCCCGTTACGAATAGTAGAGCTCCTATTGAGTTTAAATATTTTTAATTTTTAATTTAATGGCTTAAGTTGGATTTATCCTTCTGACCATTTTAAATATAACGTTTCAAATGAAACAGAGATTTCAACCAAAGTTTAACATCCGCAAAGGCGATAGTGTTATTGTTGTTGCAGGAGACGATAAAAATCGTACTACACCTAGAACGGTTGTAGCTGTTTATCCTCAAAAAAGTAAAGTTTTAATTGAGGGCGTAAATATTGTTACTAAACACTTAAAGCCAAACGCACAAAATCCACAAGGTGGTATTGTTCGTCAAGAAGCACCTATTCACATTTCAAATGTTATGTTGTGGGATGCTAAAGCTAAATCAGCCGTACGTATTAAGCGCGAACGCAAGGATGGTAATTTTGTTCGTATTTCTAAAAAATCAGGGGAGGTAATTAAATAATGTCTACTTCATTTTATACACCACGTATTCAGAAGAAATATAAAGATGAGGTTGTACCAGCTTTAATGAAAAAGTTTGGTTACACAACAGTAATGCAATGCCCTCGTCTTGTTAAAATATGTTTAAATCAGGGTGTTAAAGGTTCGGTTTCTGATAAGAAATTAATTGATGATGCTTTGAAAGAAATGACAATGGTTACAGGACAAAAAGCTGTACCAACAATGTCAAAAAAAGATATCTCAAATTTCAAGTTGCGTAAAAACATGCCAATCGGAACTCGTGTAACATTACGTAGTACTAACATGTTTGAATTTCTTGATCGTTTTATCTCTGTTTCTTTGCCACGTGTTCGTGATTTTAAAGGAATTAATGATAAATCTTTTGACGGAAGAGGTAACTATACAATGGGTGTTACTGAACAAATTATCTTTCCTGAAATTGACATTGATAAAGTAGGTAGAATTAGTGGTATGGATATCACATTCGTTACTACTGCTCGTACCAATGAAGAAGCATACGAATTATTGAAAGAATTGGGTATGCCATTCAAAAACATTAAAAAAGAGTTAGTTTAATATTAAAACATTGAGATAGTATTTTTACAAAATGCTTTCTCTTTTATTATATACAATATGGCAAGAGAATCAATAAAAGCTCGTCAACGCAAACGCGAAAAAATTGTTGCTAAATTTGCTGAAAAGCGTTCTGCTCTTAAAGCAGCTGGCGACTATGCAGGTTTAGATTTACTACCTAAAAATGCATCTCCTGTAAGATTAAAAAACCGTTGTCAACTTTCTGGAAGACCACGTGGTTACATGAGATATTTCGGAGTATGTAGAAACGTTTTCCGCGATATGGCTTTAGATGGCAAAATACCAGGTGTTCGTAAAGCAAGCTGGTAATTTAATGTTATTAGGTCAAATTTAGTTTTGATACCTACAACAAATAATTTACATAACACATTATTAAGAAAATGGTTACAGATCCAATAGCAGACTTTTTAACGCGTATTAGAAACGCGCAGATGGCAAGACATAGAATTGTTGAGATTCCTGCCTCAAACCTTAAAAAAAGAATGACTGAAATTCTTTATAACAAGGGTTATATTTCAAAATACAAATTTGAAGAAGATAACAAACAAGGTGTTATCAAAATAGCCTTGAAATATGATGTTGTAACTAAAGAGCCAGCAATACGTGCTTTAGAGCGTGTTAGTCGTCCTGGTTTACGTCAGTATGCAAAACCAGATGAAATCCGTCGTGTTCAAAACGGATTAGGTATTGCAATCATTTCAACTTCAAAAGGAGTTATGACAGATAAAGAAGCTCGTGCTAATAATGTTGGTGGCGAAGTTCTTTGTAATGTATATTAATATTATTTTTCTAATGCTAGGCTGCTTTGGGCAGCCTAGCATTTTTTTACACAATATTTTTAATTATATTTTTTAATTGGTTTTCATTAATAATATTGTATTACTTTTGCAAACTGTTTCATGAATTACAAAAAATTAAGCTTTTTCTTACAAGCTGAAAAGTTGTAATCAATAAATTTTAAATTTACAGACAATGTCTCGTATTGGTAAGAAATTAATCAACGTCCCAAGCGGCGTAACTGTTTCGGTTTCAGCTTCAAATGAAGTGAAAGTGAAAGGACCTAAAGGTGAATTAGTTGAAACTCTTGATCGTGATATCAAAGTTGAATATTCTGACAATGTAATAACTGTTTCGCGTCCAACTGATCAAATTCGTCACAGAGCTCTTCATGGTTTATATCGCTCTTTAGTAGCAAACATGGTTGAAGGAGTGACTAATGGTTTCAAAAAAGAATTGGAATTAGTCGGTGTGGGTTATCGTGCCGCTGTGGCTGGTCAACAAATTGACATGGCTCTAGGTTTTTCACACAACATAATCTTTGATTTGCCATCTGAAATCAAAGCAACTGCAATTTCTGAAAAAGGTCAAAATCCAAGAATCATTTTAGAAAGCATTGACAAACAATTACTTGGTCAAGTAGCTGCTAAAATCCGTAGCTTACGTAAGCCAGAGCCGTACAAAGGAAAAGGTGTTCGTTATTCTACTGAAATCGTTCGTCGTAAAGCAGGTAAATCTGCAGGTAAGTAATTTTAATGCGTTGGTTGATATATTTTCAACCAACGTTATTTTATATTTTTTATTTAACATCGGTAGCTCTTGCCTATATGGTGGGAAGCCCGCAAAACAGAAATACAATGTCATTGGATCCAAAAGTTGTACGTCGCCAAAAACTTCGTTGGCGCGTTCGTAGGAAGGTTAAGGGAACAGCTCAAAAACCACGCCTATCTGTTTTTCGTAGTAACAAAGATATCTACGCTCAATTAATTGATGATACTACTGGCACTACTTTAGCTGCTGCTAATTCAAGAATGAAAGATATTGCTGCAATGTCTGGAACTAAAGTTGAAAAGGCTATTGCAGTTGGTAAAGTTTTAGCTGGAAAGGCTAAATCTTTAGGTATAGAAATTTGCGTTTTTGACCGTGGTGGATATTTGTATCATGGTCGCGTTAAAGCTATTGCAGATGGCGCACGTGAAGGTGGTTTGAATTTCTAAACTTTTGTGCTAAAGTTCATTTAATTAATTATTTAAAATTTCAAGTTGTTTTAAAAACACTTGTTAAACAATATAAAAAATGGCGAAAAATTTTAATCGCGTAAAATCCGGTGATTTAGAATTACATGAAAAAGTAGTTTCTATTAATCGTGTTGTTAAGACAACTAAAGGTGGTCGTGCATTCAGCTTTTCTGCTCTTGTTGTAGTAGGAAATGGTAATGGTGTTGTTGGACATGGCTTAGGAAAAGCTAAAGAAGTTCAAGAAGCAATTACTAAAGGAATTGACGATGCAAAAAAGAATTTAATCAAAGTTCCTGTAATGAACGGAACAATTCCTCATGATCAAATTGCTAAAGAAGGTGCTGCAAAGGTTCTGATTAAACCAGCTGCACATGGTACTGGTGTTATTGCTGGTGGTAGCATGAGAGCAGTTTTGGAAGCCGCAGGTATTACTGACGTTCTTTCAAAGAGCCAAGGTTCTGCTAATCCGCATAATGTGGTTAAAGCTACTTTTGTTGCATTAAGCATGCTTCGCGAACCAATTCAAGTTGCAAAGCAAAGAAATGTAAGCTTGAAGAAAGTTTTTAACGGTTAATTCAGTGTTTTAGTTAACCATATTATTTTTTAATCTATTGAATTTTTAATACAATGGCAAAAATTAAAGTAACCCAAGTGAAAAGCGGAATTGACCGTTCTGAGCGTCAAAAGCGTACTTTGAAAGCACTTGGTCTGCGTAAAATGCATGCTTCCGTTGAAGTAGAAGCAACACCTCAAATTTTAGGAATGGTTAACGCAGTTAATCATCTTGTAAAAGTTGAATCAGTAAATTAATTATTTAATAAACAATTTGCGAGCGGTTCAACATCCGCGCAAGTTTCAAAATGTATATCATGAGTTTGAATAATATTAAACCAGCTCAAGGAGCAACACAATCAAGAAAACGCGTTGGTCGCGGTGAAGGTGGCGGCGGTTCAACTTCAGGAAAAGGTAACAAAGGACAACAAGCTCGTACTGGTTATCAGTCTAAAAAAGGTCATGAAGGTGGTCAAATGCCAATTCAACGCAGAATGCCTAAGCGTGGATTCAAGAGTTTAGATCGCGTTGATTATAAAGTTTTCAATCTTGGTCAACTTGATTTTATAATCGAAAAATACAGCATCACTGAATTTACTTTAGATAATTTGTACATTACTGGTTTAATTAGCCGTACTGATGTAGTTAAAATTCTTGGTAATGGTGAATTCAAAACTAAGATGACTTTTAAAGTTAACGCAGTAAGCGCAAAAGCTAAAGAAGCGATTGAAGCTGCTGGTGGAACAGTAGAATTAGTTTAATTTTTTCAATAGATAAAGACGCATTTGGATAAGTGCGTCTTTTATCGTTTATTCGCAATTCATTTTTTGATCAACAACAGTTCCCACAGTGAAGAAACTTATTGAAACGCTGAAAAACATCTGGAGTATTGAAGAACTTCGCAAGCGAATTCTATTTACGCTTTTACTTATACTAGTATATCGTGTAGGTTGTTATATTACTTTGCCTGGTATCAATCCCAATATGTTGAAGCTTGATTCCAACCAAAATGGTCTTTTAGGAATCTTAAATGCTTTTGCTGGAGGTGCGTTTAATCGTGCTTCTATTTTTGCTTTAGGTGTTATGCCTTACATCTCAGCTTCTATCTTTATGCAGCTTGCAGGTATCGTGGTTCCGCAAGTAGCTAAACTTCAAAAAGAAGATAGCGGTCGTCGAAAAATTAATCAATACACCAGATACCTGACTGTACTTGTTACAGCATTCCAAGCGAGCGCTTACGTAGCTTATTTACGTACTCAAACAGCTTCAGCCTTAGTTGTGGAGTATAATCCTTTCTTATTTTGGTTATCCACTGTAGTTGTTTTAACTGCTGGTACTTTGTTTGTAATGTGGCTTGGTGAAAAAATTACCGATAAAGGAATTGGTAATGGTACTTCTTTAATTATCATGGTTGGTATTTTAGGTAGATTACCGCATTCAATTTACCAAGAATTTGCAGCTAAGAACATCGGTGGTGGTGGAGGCTTGCTTATTTTCTTAATTGAAATCGCTATTTTTATTGCCATCATTGTTGGGCTGATTTTATTAACTCAAGGTGTTCGTAAAATTCCTTTGAATTATGCACGTAGAATCATTGGAAATGCAAATTCAGCAAGTGATGTAACAGGTTCTAGGGATTTTATTCCATTGAAGGTTAACTCTGCTGGTGTAATGCCAATCATATTTGCTCAAGCGATTATGTTCATCCCTGCAACAATTGCTGGTTTTGCAACAGATAATGAAAACGCTGCTGGTTTCGTTCGTGCTTTGTCTGACCACACAACTATATGGTATAATTTGATTTATGCGGTTTTAGTAATTGCATTCACTTACTTTTATACTGCATTGATCTTTAATCCAACAGAAATGGCGGATAATCTGAAGCGTAACAACAGTTTCATCCCTGGAATAAAACCGGGTGAGCCAACTGCTGATTATATTGCTACAATTATGGATAGAATTACATTACCTGGTGCAGTATTTTTAGCTGTAGCTGGTATCCTTCCAGGTTTAGCATCTTTATTAAGTGTTACAAGTGGATTCTCCACTTTCTTTGGTGGAACTTCAATGCTGATAGGTGTTGGTGTTATTCTTGATACTCTTCAACAAATTGAAAGTCACTTGTTGATGCGTCAATATGATGGACTTATGAAGACTGGTAAGATTACTGGTCGTCAAACTTCAACAGTTTAATAATTATATCTATTTTATATAAGCTTTTCCTAGTTAATCTTAGGAAAAGCTTTTTTTGTTTTGTACTATGATTGCTATTAGAAATAATTCTGAAATTGAAATTATCAGACGTAATGCCTTGATGGTAACTGCAACATTAACTGAGGTTGCCAAAATTCTTAAACCGGGTATTACAACATTGTCATTGGATACTATGGCTGAAACATTTATTCGTGATCATGGTGGAACACCTTCTTTCAAAGGATATGGATCTAATAATAATCCTTATCCATATTCCCTATGCATATCTGTTAATCATGTTGTTGTTCATGGTTTTCCTAGCAATTATGAAATAAAAGATGGAGATATCGTAAGTGTAGACTGTGGATTTTATAAAGATGGTTACCATGGTGATCATGCTTACACATTTGCAATTGGTGAAGTAGACAAAGCTGTGCTCAAATTAATGAGGGTAACAAAAGAGGCGTTACATAACGCCATTATTCAGGCTAAAGAGAATAATAGGGTTGGTGATATATCATACACGGTAGAACATTATACGAATAAAATTCATGGTTACGGTGTAGTTCGTGAATTAGTTGGGCATGGTGTTGGAAAATATTTACATGAAGACCCTCAAGTGCCAAATTATGGAAGAAGAGGTGATGGTAAGCGCTTGAAAGAAGGCATGGTTCTCGCAATTGAACCAATGATTAACCTGGGAACACACAAAGTTTTTACAGAATCAGACGGTTGGACAATTTCTACATTAGATAAATTGCCATCAGTGCATTATGAACATACAACTTTAGTGAAAAAGTACCAAGGTGAAAATCTATCTCAATTTGGACCAATTGAAGAAGCTGAAAAAGCAAATCCAAATTTAAATAAAGGACATTTAGATATTTAATTTAGCATTTTAATTGAACTGAAATCCTTAGCGTTTTTTCATTTATTTTTGAGTATTTAGATTTTATGGCTGATAATTATATTGTTTCCGCAAGAAAATATAGACCTCAAACATTTGATACTGTTGTTGGTCAGATGCACATTACAACAACTTTGAAAAATGCCATTCTCCATCAACATTTAGCTCATGCTTATTTGTTTTGTGGACCAAGAGGAGTTGGTAAAACAACTTGCGCAAGAATTCTTGCAAAAACAATAAATTGTGAAATCCCAACCCAAGAAATGGAAGCTTGTGGACAATGTATATCTTGTCAGAGCTTTCAAAGCAATGCTTCATTCAATATTTTTGAATTAGATGCTGCAAGTAATAATAGTGTTGATGATATTAGAGAATTAGTAAACCAAGTCCGTTTCGCACCTCAAAATGGTCGTTATAAAATCTACATCATAGATGAGGTGCATATGCTTAGTGCGTCTGCATTTAATGCATTTTTGAAAACGCTTGAAGAGCCACCTTCTTATGCGATTTTTATTTTGGCAACTACTGAAAAGCATAAAATTTTACCGACAATTTTAAGTCGTTGTCAAATTTTTGATTTTAAAAGAATTACTACTCAAAATATTTCAGATCATCTTTTTAGCATAGCTACAAAAGAAGGAATGATTGCTCAAGAAGCTGCGCTACATGTAATTGCTCAAAAGTGTGAAGGTTGTATGCGTGATGCATTATCCATGCTAGATAGAATTGCAAGTTTTACGAATGGGCAACTGACCTATTCAGCTACCATGGAGCACCTTAATATGCTCGATGCTGATTTTTATTTCAAGTTATCGGATAATATTCTTGCTCAAGATGTCAGTAATGTCTTACTTCAATTAAATGATATTTTGGAGCGTGGTTTTGAAGGAAATGTCATCATAGAAGGTTTGTCTGAGCATTTAAGAAATATGCTTTTATGTAAAGATCAAAGAATGGTTAAGTTGCTTGATATTCCAAACGAGCACAAAGCACTTTATTTTGAAAAAGCCAATCAATTGCCGCCATCATTTATTATTTCTGCGTTGAGTGTTTTAAATGATTGTGAACTCAACTATAAAAACGCAGTCAGCAAAAGGCTGCATATCGAAATGTGTTTAATCCGACTTTGTTATCTGTTACAAGCAACAAAATCGGACGAAAAAAAAAACACTAATCAGCAACATGTAGTTGCAGTTTCTGAGCCTATTAAAGTAGAAGAACCACAGACTAAACAGAGTGTTGCTCCAATACCAAAGCCTGAATTATTAAATGTTTCGCCAGTATCAGTAAAAGAAATAGCTGTAGCAGTTTCAACAAATGATTTAACTGCAAATTCATCAGCACAGAGAAGACTTACTAAAAGTCTTTTGAACGATTTAGATGAAGTGCTTAATTCGACCGCAAATGATGCTTTGCCAGAAAAGAAAACAATTACACAAGAAGAAATTGAATTGGTTTTTGAAAAGTATAAGAAAGTTTTACAACAACAAAATAAAGGATTTGTACATGCTCAATTTTTGATGGTGAAACCTGAATTGGTTGGACATGATGAGGTTAAAATGATTGCAAGCGCACCTTTTGCAGAAGAAACAATCAAAGAGCAAAGAAACTTGTTAATTGAATTTTACACCAAACATTTTTATCAACACATTCGAATTACAACTGAGCTCAGAATTGATCCCAATTCTAGTCTGAATAACTTGCCAAGAACATTAAGCAGACAGGAAATATTTGAGCAAATGGCAATGAAAAATCCCGAACTTTTGCAATTAAAAGATGTGCTGAATTTGCAACTGGATTTTTGATCTATGGATTGATTAAATTTTTCGAATTAATTGACCATTGATTCAGCATTTTGCCTTTTGTGTCAAAAAACTTAACAGTAAGCAAGTTGTTATTATCCGTCTTTTCAAAATAAAATTGGGCAAAATTATGGTCAAGTACTAATGAGTTTTTTACACGATTCGGATTTCTTCTTTCTTTACCTCTCGGTTTATCCGATGTTGCTGTCAATGAAGATACTGTAATATCATACAAAGGGTATTTTTGATTATCAGGTTGAACCGAAATGATATCACTAAAATGCCTATCGCCACTAAGGAAAAGCACACCGTTTATTTTTTCATCAGCAATAAAATTCAGTAATTCATTATACTCTTTAGGAAAGTGAATTAAGCAATCTCCTTTTGCCAATGGATTTAAAACTTGACTCCCATTCACAATTATTTTAAAATCGGAATAATCGCTTTTTAAAATAGATTTTAGCCACTCCATTTGCTGATCACCAAACATCTTTTTAGTTTTATTTATTTGTCTTTTCTGAAAAAACAAACCGCTTGAAATATAGGCTTTTTCATCATCATTGCTTCGCCACCATCTGTCGTCAAGCAAGATGAATAATGTGTTTTTATAGTGAAAACTAGTGTAAATTCCTTGATTGTTTTCGCCAAAACTTGGATTGTTTTTCCAAGCTTCAAGGAAAATAGTTCTGCTTTCCTCTTTTAATAAAAAATTTTTATCGCTATTATTTGGTCCGTAATCATGGTCATCCCAAATAGCAAATTCAGGCATGGCATTTGAAATTCTCTTAAGCAATGGCGAATTTCTTTGGCTCGATGCCTTGTTCCACAAACCTTCTTTTGTTTTAGTTTCCATTTCATCTAAATACCAATTGTCTCCAAGCCAAACCATGAAATCTGCATTTGATTTACTTATTCTATAAAAAATAGATGTATCGTTATTGTATTTTATTCCAGCTGAGTCCTCAAGACTTCGATTAATATAAGCGCAAGAACTAGTCACGAAGCTAAATCGATTGTCTTCAATTTTATGTTGTGCAAACGTAGAAATTGGCAATAATAATAGAAGTGATTGTAGGGCTGTTTTGAGCAATTTCATGGCAATTATTTCAACAATGCAAATGTTGATAAAAATCTTGAGTAGAAGGTGTATTATTAAAAATCATATTCCTTTTAGTCCCTTGTTCAAGTTGGGGGTAATAAGGATAATTTAATTACTTTTGGGCACAAAAAAATAAAAGAAATTATGGCTGAAGCTATAAGAATGCCTTTACTGAGTGACACAATGAAAGAAGGAGTTATTGCTGCTTGGCATAAGAAAGTGGGTGATAAGGTTAAAAGTGATGATGTTATTGCTGATGTTGAAACTGACAAAGCAACTATGGAAGTAATGCCATATGTGGATGGAACTCTTTTGTTCGTTGGTGTTGAGCAAGGGAAAGCTGCAAAAATTAATGAAATAATTGCAATCATAGGAAAGGAAGGAGAAGATTTCAGTTCAATTTTAAATGCTGACAATTCAACTCAAAGCGAAGAAGTTTCTGCGCCAATACAAGAGACGCCAAAGTCACCCACTCCCAAAGAGCCCATCAATGCTACTGTTGTAAGAATGCCATTGTTGAGTGATACAATGAAGGAAGGTAAAATTGTTGCATGGCATAAAAAAGTTGGAGATAAGGTGAAAAGCGACGATGTAATTGCTGATGTAGAAACAGACAAAGCAACAATGGAAGTAATGCCATACGCAGACGGCACATTGCTTTATCTTGGCGTAAATGAAGGAGAATCTGTGCCTATAAATGGAATTATAGCAATTGTTGGTAAAGAAAATACGGATATTAGTTCTTTGTTGAATGAAAATTTAGAAGCACCACAAGTTGCGCCTACTGAACGCAAAGCTGCGTCTGAAACTAAGTCTGAAACAATTTCCTTACCTAGCACAAGTGAAAATGAAAGGGTTAAAGCATCACCTTTGGCAAAACGAATTGCAAAAGAAAAAGGGATTAATCTTCAGCAAATTCATGGTTCTGGTGACGGTGGAAGAATAATAAAAAGGGATATAGAATCAGCGCCAACTGCATCTTCACATGCTGTTGCACCAATTTCTTCAATGAACGTAGAATCATCAACTTTTATAGCTTTGGGCTCAGAAAGTTATACTGATTATCCATTATCGCAAATGCGTAAAGTAATTGCTCAAAGATTGTCGGAAAGCATGTTCACAGCACCTCATTTTTATTTAAAGGTGACGGTTAATATGGATGAAGCTATTAAAGCGAGAAAATCAATTAATGAAGTTGCTACAGCGAAGGTTTCATACAATGATATGATTATCAAGGCGGTATCAATGGCTTTGAGAAAACATCCAGCAGTCAATAGTTCTTGGATGGGAGATTTCATAAGAACTAATAATCACATCAATATAGGTTCTGCAGTTGCCATTGAAGATGGATTGATTGTTCCAGTTATTATACATGCTGATCAAAAGTCACTTTCACAAATTGCAACAGAGTCTAAGTCATTGACTGAAAAGGCAAGAAATAAAAAGCTCCAACCTCAAGAGTTTACGGGCAATACTTTCACGATTTCAAATCTTGGAATGATGGATATTGATGAATTTACAGCCATTATTAATCCTCCTGATAGCTGTATACTTGCAGTGGGAAAAATTGCACCAACACCAGTTGTTGAAAATGGCCAAGTAGTAGTTCGCAATCTTTTAAAGCTCACTTTAAGTTGCGATCATAGAGTAGTTGATGGAGCTGTAGGCTCAAGTTTCTTACAAACACTTAAATCTTATCTTGAGCAACCAGTAACAATGCTGGCCTAGCTTTAAGAATAATCATAAAAAAAAAGCAAATCAATAAAGATTTTGCCCTTTTCTTTTATTAGTTGGTAGATTATTCATTTGAAATAAGCCACTGTCGAAGCTTTGAGGAAATCAGTGATTTCAATAGAATGTTTTTCATTCTAACAATTAAAGTCATTTTCTTATTTTTATTTGGAGCAAATTTGTTGAGAAAATTCTTTCCATCTTGAGAAGTAATTAACGAAGCGATTAATTTTTTTTGAGCTTCAAATTCAGTTTTTTTCAGTGCTTTTTTATCGCCTGAGAATAGCTTTTCAACGTGAATACAATTTGAATTTTCTGCACCACAACTGCAATTAAAAAATTGTATTTTGTTGTCAGCCAGAACGGATACTTGGAACCCAACTTTATTATTTATTACATTGAATACGTAATAAGTTGAAATAGGCTTTTGTTTAATTAATAAAGTGCTTGTTTCCATCAATTAACTAAATTGTAAATTAAAATTAGGTAAACTTTTCAAAAACTAATCTTGTTTTAATTTATTTTTATTCACAAGAAATAAACAATTATACTTTAATTTCATTATATATAGAAATTAGCTTACTTCAAGGTGCATTTAGTTTAATTCAAGTATTTATGTGACTAAATGGCGTTTTTCTATCGATTTAATTGCCAATAAAGTCGAATTTTATATTATTTAGCTGTCAATATGGCGCTGTTTTTAAGTTGGTTTGAAAGTTGGTGCATATGGATAAAAATAATTAACTCTATACCCTAAAAATAATCTCAAAATGAATATGAAAAATTTTACAATTAAAGCACAAGAACTTGTTCAACAAGCACAGCAAATAGCTTTTAATAACCAAAATCAAATGATAGAACCTTGCCATTTGTTAAAGGCTATTTTAGAAGATAATGATGGACCTACAAATTATTTACTGAAGAAGAATAATGTCAATGTAATACTATTAGCTAATAAGATTAAAGAGTTGATTGAAAAACTACCCAAAGTGCAACAAGGTGAGTCAGCTCAGGTTCTGAGTCGCGAATTAAATAATGTTGTTCTAAAAGCTGGTGCAGCGCTAAAGCAATTCAAGGATGAGTTCATTACTTCTGAGCATTTGTTGTTGGGCATTGTAACTGCTCAAGATGAAGCATCTAAGCTTCTTCTTGATGCTGGACTTTCAGAGAAGGGTTTGGTTGCAGCAATAAAGGAATTAAGAAAAGGTAACACAGTAAATTCTCAGTCTTCAGAACAGCAATATCATGCTTTGCAGCGCTACAGTAAAAATCTCAATGAGCTAGCACAAAATGGGAAATTGGATCCAGTAATAGGACGTGATGAGGAAATAAGAAGAACGCTTCATATTTTGTCAAGAAGGTCTAAAAATAATCCCATTTTAGTTGGAGAACCTGGTGTGGGAAAAACAGCTATTGTTGAAGGTCTTGCACACCGAATTATAAATGGTGATGTTCCAGATAATTTGAAAGGTAAAGTGATTTATGCATTAGATATGGGAAGCCTTATGGCTGGAGCCAAGTATCGTGGCGAATTTGAACAAAGGTTGAAAAGTGTTGTTAAGGAAGTTACAGAGAGCAATGGTGAAATTATAATGTTCATTGATGAAATTCATACTTTAATTGGTGCAGGAGCAACAGAGGGCGCAATGGACGCTGCAAATATTTTAAAACCAGCACTAGCAAGGGGTGAACTTAGAGCAATTGGTGCAACAACATTAGACGAGTTCCAAAAATATTTTGAAAAGGATAAAGCGCTTGAAAGAAGATTCCAAAAGGTTATGGTTGATGAACCAAGTGTTGAAGATGCAATTTCAATTCTTCGTGGTTTAAAAGAACGATATGAACACCATCATCAAGTGCGCATAAAAGATGAAGCAATAATAGCCGCAGTGGAGTTATCGCAACGATATATATCGGATAGGTTTTTGCCTGATAAAGCTATTGATTTAATTGATGAAAGTGCAGCAAAGTTGAAGCTTGAGATAAATTCAATGCCAGAAGAATTAGATGAATTAGAAAGGAGAATTCGTCAACTTGAAATTGAAAAAGCAGCTATTAGAAGAGAGAATGATGAAGAAAAATTGAAGCTACTCAATCAAGATATTTCATTGTTAAATATTGAAAGAGACACATTGAAATCAAAGTGGTTAGAAGAAAAAGAAATTGTTGATGCTATCAATAAATCGAAAGGAAAAATTGAACAAATGAAATTAGAAGCTGAGCGTGCAGAAAGAGAAGGTGACTATGGCAAAGTTGCTGAAATTAGATATGGCAAAATTAAAGAAGAAGAAATAGCTGTTCAACGGTTTTCACTTCAACTAGAACAAATGGATGCTCAGCACAAAAGGCTTTTAAAAGAAGAAGTAGATGCGGAGGATATTGCAGAAAATGTTGCAAAAGCAACAGGGATTCCTGTTCAAAGAATGCTTCAAAATGAAAGAGAAAAATTATTAATGCTCGAAGCTGAATTACACAAAAGAGTTGTTGGGCAAGACGAGGCTATAGTTGCTGTTTCGGATGCAATAAGAAGAAGCAGGGCAGGACTACATGATCCCAAAAGACCAATTGGTTCTTTCATCTTTTTAGGTTCAACTGGTGTAGGTAAAACAGAGCTTGCAAAAGCACTTGCACAGGTATTGTTTGATGATGAAACTATGCTAACTCGTATAGATATGAGTGAATATCAGGAGAAACATAGTGTAAGTAGATTAGTGGGGGCTCCTCCAGGTTATGTTGGTTACGATGAGGGGGGACAATTGACTGAAGCTGTTCGCCGCAAGCCTTATTCGGTATTGCTTCTAGATGAAATTGAAAAAGCTCATCCTGATACTTTCAATGTTCTTTTGCAAGTATTAGATGATGGTCGTTTAACTGATAATAAAGGTAGAGTGGTCAATTTTAAAAACACAATTATTATCATGACGTCAAACATGGGTAGCCAGATTATTCAAGAGAATTTTCATGATGTTCAACTGAGTAATATTGATGATGTTGTAGAATCTACAAAGGAACAAGTATTGATGGTTTTGAAAGAAAATTTAAGACCTGAATTTTTGAATCGCGTTGACGACATAATCATGTTCCGTCCTTTGATGAAGTCAGAAATTGAAAGCATCATTAAACTTCAATTAGATTTATTAAAAGAACAACTTCTACAACAAGGAATAGAAATTGATATTACAGATTATGCTTTATCTTTTTTAAGTCAAAAAGGTTATGACCCACAATTTGGAGCTCGTCCTCTGAAAAGGGTAATACAAAAAGACATAATCAATCTTTTGAGTAAAAAAATTATTGGAGGTGAGATTAATCACAACACGCCAGTTATAGTTGATGTTTTTGATGGTATTGTAGTCGTAAGGAACAAATAATCCTTGTAGGTTTGATTATTTCTAGTTTTTTATTTTTATTTTTTGATTAAACAAATGTCATGAAAAAAATTATTATAATTGCCGCATTTGGCTTGGTTTCATCAGTTTCAATTGCTCAAAATGTAAAGCCATCAACAGCTACAAGTTCCAAAGCAAATACAATTGAAGCTCGTGCAGAGGAAAAAACATTACAATTGGATAAACTTGTTGCCCTCAATGAAACACAAAAAAAGCAAATCATGGAATTAAATCTTTCGTTAGAAAGAAGAGCAGAAATTGTAGCACAAAGTAAAGATGACAATAAAGCAAAAATGCTTGAAGAAATTGATGCTAACAGAACAAGAATGTATTATTCAATTTTGACAGAAACTCAAGGTCAAAAATTTAAAAAAGCAAAAAAGTAATTTTCAACTTGAGCGATTAAGTTTTCTTAATCGCTCTATTTTTGATAAGTACATGCGAACTATAACTTGTCTTTTAATTTCAAATTGTTTTATGACCTATGCTTGGTATGGTCATTTGAAAAAAGGGCAATGTGGTCAAAAATAGTTGGTTTTTGCTGTTGAATTAGTTTGAAATTTTATTTGTCAG
>CAZNVQ010000051.1:0-11428 GCA_964576425.1 uncultured Flavipsychrobacter sp.
CCAAATGATAAATAAAAAAGTACCTATCTACTTCACATTCATTTCATTTTTTTGTGGCATAGCCATCCCTTTGGCAAAATCACACTGGTTTGATGATTCAGAAAATTCTAAAATCCAAAATTCGACTCCAACTAATCAAACGTATTCTTGTAATAATATAAGTTTTCGGCAAAAAGGTTTCCATTTTACCAAACCATTATTGTTTTCTGAACAAGGTTGTGAGTCTCAAAACCTTGCTGGTCTCAAGAATGAAATAGCAGGCAAAATCGGTCAATTGAAATCCGCTGGTGTTATACAATCAGCTTCGGTTTACATCAGAATTTTTCTAAATGGAGAATGGACCTATTTTAATGAATCTGAAAAGTTTAACCCAGGTTCATTAATCAAAGTTCCGGTGATGATGACCTACTTGCTTGCAGCAGAAAAAAATCCTGCGATCCTTGACCATAAAGTAAAATTCGTTCCTGGAAAAGAATATGTTCCAACGCAAACCTTCAATAGCAAAGGAATCATTCCAGGTAAAGATTATTCGATTAGAGAATTAATAAAATTCATGATAATCTATTCGGACAATAATGCTACAATGCTTTTGAATCAAGGCTTAGACATACCGTTGTTCAAAAAAATGTTTGTTGAACTCGGATTACCAGAACCAGATGTTCATGACAAATTTTTCCAAATTTCAGCAAAAGATTACTCAGTGTTCTTTAAAGTACTTTTTAATGGATCCTACTTGAGCAAATCATCTTCAGATTTCGCAATTAGCTTATTGTCTCAAGGCGATTATAAAGATGGAATTCTGAAAGGCATTTCAGACAAAAACATTATAGTAGCGCACAAATTTGGAGAAGGTGGAACAAAAGATTTACATGAGCTCCACGAGACAGCACTTGTCTACACTAACGAAAGACCATATTTAATTACTGTAATGACTAAGGGTAAAAATATTGAAGCATTACCCAATGTAATAAGTCAAGTTTCAGAAATTGCTTACAATTACTTTAAATAATTTTATAAAAATGTTTTAAAAAAAAACGGGGTTTGAATTAAATCAAACCCCCTTCTAATTTTCTATTGTTGAAAGCCTAAATCACTGACTAATTTAATTGGTAATTTTGGCAACAAATGTCGTGGTAATAAAAACGAAGTAAGCTCAGAAAGTTCTCTAAATATGTAGTGACTATCAGCTGCGTTTCTTAAATATTCAGCTCCTGAACTACCGCCTGTTCCAACTCGCCTACCTATCGTTCTTTGCACCATGTGAATGTGTCGATGACGCCACAATGAAAGTAGCTGATCCACCTCTAACAAAGTACTTAACAATTCATAAGGCAAATGCAACATTGGATAATCTCTGTAAAGCATGATGAACAAAGCGTTTCTACTTGCAATTCTGCTAAAACTTCTGCCTTCAGGATAATCAGATGAATTTAAAAAGAGTTTATCAAAAACTTCTAAGTTTCCTTGCTCCATTTCAGATAAACTACTTTGATAAGCATTTCTGTAATTAGTCCAAAAATCGGCACCATCATCTTTGTTTTTCCAATAAGAAACATCTTCAATGAAAGGCATTCTTTCTAACCAATTATTGATTAACACTAATAGTGAAAGTTCATGTTCAGCATCTTTTACTTTTTGAACATCAGCTTCATTTAATTGTGAGGTATAGTAACTTTTACCATGTCTTTTTTCAAAAGCAAGTCCTAAACTGGCTTCGATTGTTTTGAATTGGATACTTTGAAAACCTGATGCTGGTCTTAATAAATCTCTAAAATCTAAAAAATCTAAAGGCGTCATAGTTTCCAAAATCCCCATTTGCATTACAGCAACCTCTAATATTTTACAAATTCTTTTTAATCGATGTAAGGAATTATAAACATCAGGTGAATTATTAGGAATGTTCTGCTGCTTAAATATTCCTCTGATGATAGTCAATTCATGAATTATTTGTTTAAACCACAATTCATAGCTTTGATGTATTACGATAAACAACATCTCATCATCTGCTTTTATTCCTTCCTTTTCACTTTCAGGAATTTGAGCGTGTAGAATTTTATCAAGTTGTAAATATTCGCTGTAGTAAACAGGTTTTCTATTATTTTGATTGTTCATGGTGGAAAAATAGGAAATGTTTAGACATAAAAAATTGATTGAAATCATAAAAAAAATTTAATACCAACTTTTAAAGTATGATTAATGTCTATTTACAAGATTAAAAAAAACAGAAAAATATATTTCCATTTATAATCCTTCTGTTTTTTTAAATAAAATAGTTAAATTTAACCTCAAACTCACTTTTTGGAATATGAAGAAGTTAATTACTTACTTTTTAACCTTATTAAGTTTATTGCTTTTGTCAAACAGCAATATGTTTGCTCAATATTGCACAACAGGCTTATATACGACTTGGGGCTGCACAGATAACGATTATATTAATTCGTTTTCTACGACTGGTGGTTCAACCAACATTACAAACAATAATACTGGTTGTAATGGAGGCACTGCTGGTTACAATTTTTTCTCTACCATGACCCATACTGGTGTTCAAGGTCAAACCGTTAATTTCTCTTTATCTAATACCCCAAATTGGTCTGAAGGTTATAAAATATGGGTGGATTTCAACAATAATCAAATTTTTGAACCCGCTCAAGGGGAGGAAGTTTATGCTTCAACAGCTACTATCCCGGGTGGAGGAACAGCTTCTGGATCTTTTACTATTCCAATTACTGCTACTCCAGGATTAACTAGACTCAGAGTAAGATGCGTTTTTGCTACAACAACTTTCGGACCTTGTACCAACCACACATTCGGTGAAGTTGAGGATTATAATTTCATGATTGTAGCTGCTGTTCCTTGTTCTGGAATGCCAACTGCTGGTACAGTGAGTATGACTAATACATGCCCAATGACTCTAGGAATAACTGGTGTCACACTAGCTGGAAATATCAATTTACAATGGCAGAAAAAAGCTGTGTGTGGTGGCTCATGGACTAATATTCCAGGTGCAACAGGATACAATTATTCAGTTACTGGACAAACAACTCCAACTATCTATAGAGTTTATGTTACTTGTGGTAACTCAGGACTTACAGACACTTCAAATCAATTTACTTTAACAACTGTTATCCCATGTTATTGCACATCACAAGCAACGAGCACAGCCGATGAGGAGATCCTCAATGTAACAATTGGTAATGTCCTGAATAATAGCTCAACTTGCGCAACAACTGGTGGTGCTGGCAGTATACAAAGTTTATACTCCAATTACACTAGTTTACCTCCTACTATTTTGAACAAAGGTCAAACCTATCCTTTTGCTGTTCAAATAGGTACTTGTGGAGGCACTTACAATAATGCTATGGCGATGTACATCGATTATGATCAAAATGGAACTTTTGATGTACCCGCTGAAAGAGTCTATTTATCTGCTACTGCAACTGCTGGTCCTCACGTAGAATCTGGAACATTCACTGTCCCAACTACTGCTGTTCCAGGGGTCACTAGACTGCGTGTTGTCAACGTAGAAACTTCACCAGCTAATATTAATCCTTGTGGTAATTACACTTGGGGAGAAACTGAAGACTACAGTGTAAAAATCCTATATACACCTACTGCTATTGGTGCTGGTGTTTATTGCTCTGGTGCTAATGTAACATTGACTGCAACTGCGCCTGGAATTACTGGAAATTATTCCTTCCTTTGGGAATTCCCTAATGGAACTTTCAGCACCGATACTACTTTCACCATGAACAACATTCAAGTTGCCAATGCTGGTATCTACAAGCTTTACGTGCTCACAACTCCTTGTGCAGGTGGCGCTCCTGATACTTCTGGTGCTCAATTGGTTTCTGTTGCCGTAAATCAAACTCCTCCAGTTCCAATTATTTCTCCTAATATCGTTTATTGTCAAAATCAGGTTTTTGATTCTATACCTTTTTTCGGTTCTGGGCTAAAATGGTATTCTTTCCCTTATGGTGGCATCGGCAATACTTCAGCACCTGTTATCAATACTGCAGTTTTTGGTACTGTTACCTATTACGTATCGCAAACCATCAGTGGTTGTGAAGGTCCTAGAACTCCAGTTTCCATCACGGTTGTCCCTAAACCAGCTCCGCCTAGTGTCGTTTCGCCTGTCGTTTATTGTCAAGGTGACACTCCTTCTCAGCTTGAAGCTTATGGTCAAAATATCAGATGGTATCCTATCCCTTCAGGTGGCGTAGGAACGCCTATTACCCCAACGCCGGGAACTAATGCACAAGGTGTTTATACTTGGTATGTAAGTCAAACAATCGCAGGTTGTGAAAGTGAAAGAATTCCTGTTAGAGTCGATGTAAATTACATCCCTAACGCAATCATCGCTATCTCTAGACCTTATGTTTGTCAACACGATACCATTTCAATCAAATATTTCGGAAACGCAACTACGCTTGCCGATTATGCTTGGACTCTTCCTGTTGGCGCCACTGTTTCAGGTGGCTCAGGACAAGGTCCTCTTGTCGTACGTTTCGATACTGCTGGAATCAGAAGAGTTAAACTCCAAGTAGACAACGGCGGTTGTAAAGGTCCTGAAACCCATCTTGACATCGAAGTACGCGCTCTTCCCCAATTATCACTCGATATGCAACCTGACGCTTGTGTTGGCGAAATTGTCAATCTCGCTATCGGATGGAAATCAATGCATATCGACAAATACAATTGGAACTTTGGAGGCGGTCAAGTGCAATACGGTGTGGAGCCTTCTGGTCCATATGGATTGATGTGGAACACGCCTGGTATAAAAACAATAACCGTTATTGCAACTGAAAGAGATTGTAATTCCTTACCAGTAACTGACAAAGTAAATGTGCACGCACTTCCTAACGCAACTATAACCGATGTCAATGCTAAATCAGTTTGCGCTGGCGATTCTGTCTTACTTGAAGCGCTTTACGACCCTACTCATTCCTACAAATGGGAACCTGTACAATATTTTAGAGCAGACCAAACAAACAGAGAATTTGCTGTCCTTGACAAAGCTGGATATGTTTATCTAACCGTTGTTAACCAATATAACTGTAAAAAGAAAGATAGTCTTTTCATCAATGCAGAACCTTGTTGTAAAGTCGTTTTCCCTTCCGCTTTCTCCCCTAATGGAGATGGTAAAAATGATGTCTTCAGAATGATAAAAAAAGGTGGAACACTTAGCATCTCTACTTTCAGAATTGTCAACAGATGGGGACAAACTGTATTTGAAAGCGCTGACGACAGAATCGGTTGGGATGGAACTTTCAACAATATCCCGCAAGACATGGGTACTTACCACTTTTACACTCGTTACAAATGTGCAGACGGTAATTACTACGAAGAAAAAGGGGAATTCGTTCTCGTAAGATAATCTCAACTTTAAACTTTATAAAAAAGGTCGCCAATTCGGTGACCTTTTTTATAATTATAAGCTAAAATAAAACGGTGACATTAATTCAATGAAATCATCATGATAACCATTTGAGTGATTTCTTATTATTAATTCAAATTTTCTAGCTGTATATTTTTGGTTTGGTATTTTCGAGCAAATGCTAACTACCCTATTAAAAGTTGAACCAACTTTTGGAATAATAAATAATAAATCAGTAAAGTGCCAATTATTATTCAATACAATTTTTTCCCAAATTATATGTTCTTTGACAGGTAACATAACAGATAAAAAACCAGAAGAAGATAAAAGTCGATGAGCAACGTTGAAAATATCTTGAAATTCTAATGCAACATTATGTCTTGCAAGATTTCTTTCATTCAAATTGCTTTTAAGACTATTGATAAAAAACGGAGGATTGCAAATCACATAATCATAGAATTTTGGTGAATAAAATTCTTTAATATCACTATGAAATAAATTTATCCGATTTGACCATTTTGAATCTTGGAAATTAATTTCTGCTTGCTTTGCAGCTGATTCATCAATTTCAATTGCATCAATAATAGCCTGTTGATTTCGTTGTGCCAACATCAATGACAAAATGCCCGTTCCAGTTCCTATATCTAGTATATTATTGCATGTATTTGGCAAAGGACTCCATGCTCCTTGAATGCAGGCATCAGTAGAAACTTTCATGCCACATAAGTCTTGATAAACTGTGAATTGCTTGAATTTGAAATAATTATTAGCCATTACCAAATTGCTCTAGCTGAAGGACTGATATCATAAGTACAGAATAATCCTGCATTATATTTGTGAAAACCTGTGATGCCAATCATCGCAGCATTGTCTGTGCAATATTCAAATTTTGGAAGAAAAACCTCCCAATTTTTTTGTTTTCCAAGTTCAATTATCGCATTTCGCAATCCACTATTAGCTGAAACTCCTCCTGCTATTCCAATTTGATTAATCTTCAAATTTTCAGAAGCAAGCAGCATTTTTTTCATTAATGATTTAATAATAGTTTGTTGAACAGATGCACAAATATCTTTCAAATTTTCAGTAATGAAATTTGGGTTCTTTTGTTTTTCTTTTTGTAAAAAATACAGAACAGAAGTTTTCAAACCAGAAAAACTAAAATCATAATCTTTTATGTCTGAAACTGGAAATTTAAATTTATTTGGATTGCCTTCTTGAGCATATTTATCAACTAAAGGTCCACCCGGATAAGGTAAACCTAACATTTTTGCAGTTTTATCAAAAGCCTCTCCAGCAGCGTCGTCTATCGTTTCACCAATAACTTCCATATCTAAATAGTCTTTGCACAAAACAATTTGTGTGTGCCCACCAGAAACTGTTAAACATAAGAATGGAAACTTTGGTTTTGGAGCTTCAATAAAATGAGCCAAAACATGAGCTTGCATATGGTGCACAGCAATTAATGGAATATTCAAACCTTGAGCCAATGACTTAGCAAAACAAGCGCCTACCATCAAAGAACCTATCAATCCAGGAGCTTGTGTAAATGCAATTGCAGTTAGCTGAGATTTATTAACACCAGCTTGCTTTAATGCCACATCTACTACTGGAACAATATTTTGCATGTGAGCTCTTGAAGCCATTTCAGGAACTACACCACCATACTGTTCATGAACATTTTGTGTTGCAATCAAATTGCTTAAAACCTTTCCATCGCAAAGCACAGCAGCACTTGTTTCATCACAAGAAGACTCGATGGCTAGAATATAATTTGGAGATGACATTTGAAGCAAAGATAAGCCCAACAAGTGAAGACAAACAAAATATATGGCTATTTCATAAATCAAATAGCTACATCAAAAATCAATTTTTGAGACATTAACTTTGCCAGATGGACTATTTCAAAGAACTTCTTTCTGCATTAAAAGTAGAACGTGAAGCAGATAGAAATCAATTTGCAACTTATATCCAATCAACATCAATCAGAGAAAGAAGAAATAATGGTGCTTCATGGTATCCTATTGCCATAAGAGATACAGAAATTGGGAGAGGTGAATATCTAACGATTGAAGTTGAAAGAACTACACATAAAGATATTCCACATCAATTAAGATTCGGTTCTTCAGCCAGATTATTTTCAAATCACAACCCTGAAGAGGATTTTATAGATGGTATAATAAGTTGGCAAGGAGGTGATAAATTGAAACTTGCACTACGTGTTGATGAATTGCCAGATTGGGCTGATAATGGCAAACTTGGCATTGATTTGTTGTTTGATGAGTACAGTTATAAAGAAATGGAAGATGCGCTTATTTATGCCAATAAAAAAGTTAATGCAAAAGAAGCAAGTGATTTAGTTAATGTTTTGATTGGAGAAAAATCAGCAAAATTTGATAAGTACATTGCTTACCAAGTTGAAACGGAATATTTAAATGAAGGAAAAAATGAAGCATTAATTAAAGCAATTTCTGCTAATGAAATTACAGTTGTGCATGGACCGCCAGGAACAGGAAAAACAACAACGTTGGTGAAAATCATTAAGAATATTATTGACAAGGAAGAACAAAAGATTCTAGTTACAGCTCCAAGTAATACAGCAGTTGATTTGCTATGTGAAAAGTTAGTATCTGTTGGATTAAATGTGCTTCGAATAGGCAATCCAGTAAGGGTTTCAGAAGAATTGCAACAACTTACTTTGGACCAGAAAATGATGAATCATCCAACGATGAAGGAAATCAAAAAACTAAAAAAACAAGCATCAGAATTTAAAAACTTAGCTCACAAATACAAAAGACAATTTGGCAAAGCAGAAAGAGAACAACGAAAAGCACTATTTGAAGAGGCGCATAAAATCATGAAAGATGTGGATAAAATGGAACAATACATCATCAACGATTTAGTAGAAAATTCCCACATTATTGCTGCCACTTTAGTTGGTGCAGCGCATCAAAGCATTAGACATTTGAAATATAAAACCTTGATAATTGATGAGGCTGGACAAGCTTTAGAACCTGCTTGTTGGATACCAATTTTGAAGGCTGATAAACTGATTATGGCTGGCGACCATTGTCAATTGCCGCCAACTTTGAAGGCAATAAATGAAGACACTAAGATACTGAACAAAACTCTGTTAGAGAGCATAGTGGACAAGATTCCAAATGCTGTAGTTATGCTTAAAGAACAATACAGGATGCATGAAAATATTATGAAGTTCTCTTCCAATGAATTTTACAAAGATGAATTAAAAGCTCATTATTCAGTTGCCACTCAATTACTTTATGAAGCAGATATTCCATTTCAATTTATTGACACTGCAGGTTGTGGATTTGATGAAAAAATAGAAGAAAAAAGTATTAGTAATCCTGAAGAAGCCAAAATTACATTGCAACATTTAGTTCATTACTTAAACACAGTGAAACAGAATTTTACAACAGATGATTTCCCAAGTATAGGAATAATTGCACCTTATCGAAAACAAGTAGAAGAAATAAAAAATCAAATCACACATCAAGAAGAGCTAAAACCCTATCTGTCAAGAATTACAGTCAATACGGTAGATAGTTTTCAAGGTCAAGAAAGAAATATTATTTACATCAGCATGACCAGAAGTAATAAAGTTGAAACTATTGGTTTTCTCTCTGAAACAAGAAGAATGAATGTTGCAATGACGAGGGCTAAAAATAAATTAGTCATTGTGGGAGATAGTTCCACACTGTCGCAATTTAATTTTTACGACAGAATGATATCCTATGCCCAAGAAATTAACGGATACGCTAGTGCTTGGGAATACTTTGAGATATAAAAAGGAGATGTGATCTACTAAGCGCCTTTTTTACTTTGCCATTTTTTAAAATAAAAAACTAAAATACCTAAAAGAATGGCGATAGGTAAAATCGCAGCGAAAACTGTGTTTAAATCACTCATAATTTGATTTTTTATAATTAATATATAAATTCCTAAATTATGTGACGTATGACACTTCACTTTGTTTACAATGAAACAATCTTCTTAGTTCCCAATCAAGGAGAATATTTCATCCCCTTCTTTGCTAAAACTGATGCTTAAAAACTACTGAACTACACTTTTTAATTGAAAGAATTAAAAAATTATTTCAATTAAAACCACTTGTAATACTTCAACACTACGAAAATAATGATTTAAATCATTAATACAAGTTCTTGAACAATAAAATTATTAATACATTATTAACATTTTAATTTTTTATATAAATTAGAATTCAAAATTTATTCTAACCCAAATGCTTAATTTTCCATTATGATTAAAAAATCAATTTTATTTTGTTTGTTCTGCATTGCAGCCAATCAAGTCTTTGCACAAGTCAATAAAAAATGGGAAGTCAATGAAATCAGTGACCAACACAAATTAGTAAATTTCACCACAACTGAGGGAACATGGATGAACCTTGATATTTCACCCGATGGAAAAAAAATTGTATTCGACTTACTTGGAGACATCTACATGATTCCAATCAACGGTGGAAAAGCACAACCCTTGAGAACAGGTTTGGCTATGGATTTGCAACCAAAATTTAGTCCTGATGGAAAGAAAATTTTATTTACATCTGATGCTGGAGGAGGCGATAATATTTGGGTTATGAATAGCGATGGTTCCAACCCTCATGCCATAACTAATGAACAATTTAGGTTACTCAATAACGCAGCATGGATGCCCGATGGACAATATATCGTAGCAAGAAAGCACTTCACATCAACTCGTTCACTTGGAGCAGGAGAAATGTGGCTCTATCATATTAGTGGTGGAAAAGGATTGCCCTTAACTGCTAGAAAAAATGACCAACAAGATGTGAACGAACCTGAAATTTCTAAAGATGGTCGCTTTGTATATTTCAGTGAGGACATGTATCCTGGCGGCTATTTTCAATACAATAAAGATCCAAACAATCCGATTTTTTATATAAGAAGGTATGACAAAAAGAAAGGAATAGTTGAAGACATTACTAGTAATGCAGCTCGTCCACAGCTATCAAGAGATGGAAAGAAACTTGCTTTCATTAGAAGAGTTAGAACAAAGACAGTTTTATTTATTAGAGAATTAGCAACTGGTGAAGAATATCCTATTTACGACAAACTCAGCAAAGACCAAATGGAAGCCTGGACAATCTTTGGCATTTACCCAAGATTTGCTTGGACACCAGATGATAATCACATCATCATTTGGAGTAATGGTCATATAAATAAAGTAATTACTCAAAAAGCAAATGCAGCTGATATTATTCCATTTTCAGTTGAGGTAAATCAACATGTTGCTGATGCAGTTCGCTTCCATCAAAATATTAATCAGGATAGTTTTGATGTTCATGTCATTAGACAAGCTTCAACTTCTCCCAATGGTAAATGGTTGGTTTTTCAGGCCTTAGGTCATTTGTATAAAAAAGCATTACCCAATGGTAAGCCAACAAGAATTACTAACTATAACGATTTTGAATTTGAGCCCTCATTTTCTAAAGATGGTAGTAAAATTGTATTCACTACATGGAATGATGAAAAAACTGGAAGCATTCAAACATTAAACATAGAATCAAATGAACATCCAATAAAAATCACTACATCTAAAGGAATTTACAGAACACCAAAATTTTCAAACTCAGGCAATGAAATTGTTTTTGTAAAAGAAAATGGAAATGAAGTTTTAGGAAATGCATGGACTGCAAACCCAGGAATTTACTGGCTTTCTATTGAAAATGGCAAAGAACATTTTGTAACAAAGAGAGGTGAAAACCCTTCATTTAATAAAACAGATAACAGAATTTTTTATCAACTTGGAGGCGGATTAAGTAAGCAAGTTGCAAGTTGTGATTTAAGTGGAAAGGAAGAACAAATACATATTAAAAGTACTTACGGAAGTCAGTTTACAATTTCACCAGATGAACAATGGATAGCGTTTATTGACTTACATCAAGTGTACGTTGCGACTTTTCCTCAAACAGGAAAAACTTTTGAATTAGGCAGCAGTTCTGAGGATTTTCCAGTTAAAAAAGTGTCACAAAATGCAGGTCTCAATTTACATTGGAGT
>CAZNVQ010000051.1:11438-17836 GCA_964576425.1 uncultured Flavipsychrobacter sp.
AAAAAATAATGTACACTTTGGGCAATGAATATTTTCAAATTCCACTTAAAGATAGATTCAGTTTCATTGCTGGAATTGCAGACAGTAATTTTAAAATGCCTACCAAAGGAATTGACATTGGATTGAAAGCAAAAACTGAACATCCCAATCAAATTATTGCTTTGAAAAATGCAAAAATAATAACCATGAACAGTAATGAAATCATTGAACATGGAACCATAGTAATTGAGAATAATTTAATTAAAAGTGTTGGTAAAAATGAAGAAGTAAAAATACCTTCAAACGCTTATGCCGTTGATGTTACAGGCAAAACAATTTTGCCTGGATTCATAGATGCCCATGCTCATGGGAATCATTTTAGAAGTGGAATTACTCCTCAAAAACATTGGCCTTATTATGCCAATCTTGCTTATGGTGTAACAACCATGCACGACCCTTCTGCAAATTCAGAAATGGTATTTGCACAATCTGAACTCATCAAAGCTGGATTAATGGTTGGACCAAGAGTTTTTTCAACAGGAACAATTCTTTATGGCGCTGATGGTGATTTTAAAGCGGTTATCAATAATTTGGAAGATGCTAAAATTGCTTTAACAAGAACTAAATCATTTGGCGCTTTTTCAGTAAAAAGTTACAATCAACCAAGAAGAGAACAAAGACAACAAATTATTAAAGCTGCAAGAGAATTAAAGATGGAAGTTGTTCCTGAAGGTGGTTCTTTCTTTTTTCATAATTTAAGCATGATATTGGATGGACATACCACTATCGAACACAACATGCCAATTAGCATGCTTTATGATGATGTTGTGCAATTATGGAAACATGCAAAAACAGCATATACACCTACTCTAATTGTTTCATATGGTGCTGTTAGTGGCGAGTACTACTGGTATCAACACACAAATGTTTGGGAAAAAGAAAGACTTCTTCGTTTTACCCCTAGGAATATAATTGATACTAGAAGCCGCCATAGAACTATGATTCCTGAAGAAGAATTTGAAAATGGACATATCCTAGTTTCTAAACACTTAAAAAAATTGAATGATGCTGGTGTTATCATTAATATGGGCGCTCACGGTCAAATTCAAGGCATTGGCGCACACTGGGAAATTTGGATGATGCAACAAGGTGGTATGAGTAATTTTGAAGCTTTGAAAACAGCAACAATTAATCCTGCAATATCTCTAGGTCTTGATAAATGGATTGGTAGTCTTGAAAAGGGAAAATTAGCTGATTTAATAGTTTGTGATAAAAACCCTCTGGAAGATATTAGAAATACTGAAAGCATTCTATTTACCATGATTAATGGTCATCTTTATGATGCTGAAAAAATGAAAGAACTAAATTCAACTAAAACGAGAACAAAATTCTTTTGGGAAAATAATAAGAATAGCAAGTACTTCAATTGGGTGAATGACAGTGGCATTGAATCGCACGGTGTTCATTGCATTTGTGGGCACGAATAATCATGTTAAAAAAGATACAATTAAGTCCATCTGAACTTTAAACTCAGATGGATTTTTTATATCACTATAACATTATCTATCGGAACATCATGTTGTTCTGTAGGCACATTTTCCATTATTTGAAAAGGATATGCTAAAGCTATTTTAAAGGCATTTGGTTGTTGTTGCAAAAATGTATCATAATAACCCGCACCATAACCCAATCTATAATTACGATTATCAAAAGCTAATCCCGGAACTACAATCAAATCATAATCGCCTGTGTAAATCAAAGAATTTTTAGGGTGCAAAGTGCCTTTAATTCCAAATTCCACATCATTTAAATCAACTAATTCCCTATGCTCTAATTGCCTATTATTTAGCGTTTTAGGACAAACAACTACAATTGATTTAGATAATAATTTTTGAATTATATAGTGAGTAGATAACTCATTGTCTATCGAAATATAAATATGAATTCTTCTCCAATTATTATCATCAATTAAAGACAATAATTTTTCACTAATATCATTATCATAATTAATCTTAAACGAATTATCCAAATTTTTTCTTTGGAATAACATTTCCTTCCTTATTTGATTTTTTTGATATTGAATTATTGAACTCATTTAAATTGAAATAAACATAAGTAAATTAATTTTTTGTGAACTAACAATCTACAATTTGAAAAATAAAAACATAAATAAAATTATCAACCTATTAGTTATATGAAAGTAAATTATGTGATAAATCTAAAAATAATTCAAATGAGTATCAATTTTTTCTTAACTATTTTCTTATCAATAATGATTAATTATTTCGAGTTTAAATAAAACCCTTTAATAATCAACTTTTAAATGATTTTCAATTTCTATCAATAAATATTGATTTAGTTATTTAGTGTTAAAAAATAAAAAGGCTATCAGTTGATAGCCTTCTGTGAAGAGGTCGAGAGCGGATTCGAACCGCTGTACAAGCTTTTGCAGAGCTCTGCCTAGCCACTCGGCCACCCGACCCTGAGTGGATTGCAAATGTAGTAAAAATTCGTTTCTTTACAAGTCGAAAAAATATTTTTTTATGCAACAGCCTATTGGTGCTTCAGAATTAATCATTACAGAAAAAGGCACTATTTATCATCTAGATCTTAGACCCGAACAAATTGCAGATACAATCATAACAGTTGGTGACCCTAATCGAGTTGCTTCGGTATCACAATATTTTGATCGCATTGAACACAAAGCGCAACATAGAGAATTTGTGACGCACACAGGCTACATCGGTTCAAAAAAAATCTCAGTCGTTGGAACTGGAATAGGACCTGATAATATTGATATTGTGTTGAACGAATTGGATGCTTTGGCAAATATTAGTTTTGAATCTCGATTACCAATCGAAAAATCAAAATCACTAAAAATCATTAGAATGGGCACTTGCGGCTCTTTGCAGCCTGATGTTCCCGTTGATAGTTTCGTAATATCTACACATGGAATTGGATTAGACAATTTGATGCACTATTACCAAATGAAAAATACAGAAAATGAAAAAATGCTATTAGCCTCATTTTCAGAACACACAGGATTAAAAAATCAAACCGTAATTCCTTATATAGTTGAAGGGAACCAATCTTTAAGAAAATTTTTCGAATTACCGCAATTCACGCATGGTATTACAGTAACTTGCCCAGGATTTTATGGTCCACAAGGGAGAGTGCTTAGAGGTCCAATTGCGTTTCCAAACTTAATTGACCAATTGACTAGTTTCAAACACGATAATCATAAAATAACAAATTTTGAAATGGAAACCTCGGCTATCTATGGACTTGGAAGATTGCTTGGTCATGAATGCATGAGCATCAATACCATTGTTGCCAATAGGGTTCACAAAACATTTTCAAAAGACGCTGCGACCTCAATTGATGCTATGATTCAACAATCTTTGGCTATTATTTCAACAATATAAAAAGACAAAATGTATCCTGATTTTCAATATTTAATTTCAAAACTTCTTGGTGTTGATGCTCCTCAATGGTTTAGTCTTTTCAAAACCTTTGGGATGTTTGTCGCACTTGGTTTTCTAGGTGGCGCCTATGTTTTGGTGAAAGACCTTCAACGAAAAGAAAAATTAGGTTATCTCAAATACACTATCAAAACCAAAACTATTGGGCTTCCTGCTTCGCAAGCTGATTTATTTACTTCTGGTTTCATTGGTTTTTTACTTGGATTTAAAATGGGTGGTTTGCTATTGAATTGGCAAATTGTTGGTCAAAATCCAATGAGTTATGTTTTTTCAACTGAAGGAAATTTTATTATTGGATTGCTTTTAGCTGCTGTAATGGCTTATTTAAAATATGCTGAAAAGAAAAAAGAACAATTACCTGAACCCAAAGAAGTACAATATGCTGTTTATCCCCATCATCATATTTCTGAATTTGTTGTAGCTGCAATGGTTGCAGGAATCGCTGGCGCAAAGCTTTTCAATGCTTTCGAAACTTGGGATGACTTTATCAAAAACCCAATTCAAAATTTAATTTCTTCATCAGGACTTACTTTTTATGGTGGATTGATTACAGCCGCTGTCACAATCGCTATTTATGCTAAAAAGAATAACATTTCAATAATTCATTTAGCAGATTCATTTGCACCCGCAATGATGTTGGCATATGGTATTGGTAGATTGGGTTGTCAATTTGCTGGAGATGGAGATTGGGGAATTTTCAATAGTGCTTATATCACCGATGCTACTGGACATTTGATACAAACAGCTCCTAACAATTTTTTGAATGCATTGCATCATTCACCTGAATATTTGACTTCATTAAGCAATCAGTTTGGCAATGCAAATTTAATTCCTCATGTGTATCAGCCTGCTCCAAACTGGCTTCCAGATTGGCTTTTCGCAATGAATTATCCTAATAATGTAAATAATGAAGGGGTACTTTTGGCAGGAAGTGTTGGCAATTACAATGCTGTTTTACCCGTTGGTGTTTTCCCTACTCCTCTTTATGAAGCTGTAGTTTCTATTATCCTTTTTTTTGTTCTTTGGAATTTGAGAAGCAAGGTGAAATATGGATTGCATCTTTCAGGCATTTATTTAATTTTAAATGGAATGGAACGGTTTTTTGTGGAAAAAATTAGAGTAAACTATAAATACGATTGGGGATTTGTTCATCCTACACAAGCTGAAATCATTGCTTGTTGCTTAATGCTATTTGGATTGTCGCTGCTGATTTTTACAAGAAAAAAACTAAATACGGTTAATTAAACTTGGTTTAATTCATATAAATAAAAATGGGGCTTATCTTGAATAAAGCCCCATTAAAATTTATTATATAAATTATTTATTTCACAACGTGATTATTCACGATTTTAGCCAATTCAAACATTGAAACTTGATCTTTACCACCAAAAACAACTTTTAATGTTGTATCAGCATTAATCATACGCTTGTTAGCTTTGTCTTGAAGATCATGTTCTTTGATGTATTCCCACATTTTTTTCACGATTTCAGTTCTTGGCATTGGTGTTGTTCCAATTACTTTAGCCATTTCAGCACTTACTTTCAAAGGCGCCATGAAGGCTGCGTTAGGAACTTTTGCTGCTTTTGCAGGTGCTGCTTTTTTTGTTGCTGTTGCTTTAGCCGTAGCTTCTTTTTTTGCAGGAGCTTTTTTTGCTGCTTTTGCCATAATGTTACAATTTGTAGTTAGTAAAAGTTAATAATTATTGAGTTTATCAATTTTAGCTTTGATTTGAAATCAAGTTCGAAACTATAAGATTATTGATAAGCACACCTAAATTTATCAATCTAATTTGAATAATTGCATACTGTATGCTTAATCGTTGATAAATAAGTGTGAAAATGTGAATAACTCTTCAAAACTTCTAAATAAAACAAATTAATAACCCTAGTTGTACAAATTGATTTTAGAAAAAAGCGATTTATGTTTCTTAAAATAGAAATATTTAAATATTTTTGAATTAAACTTCCATGTAAATACGCAGTCAATCTGTAACAAAATCTGAAAAAATGAAAAAACCAATCGTATTCTTAAGCATTGCATTTTTAGCCTCTGCCATCATGATTTCCTCTTGCCGCAAAAACAACATTCAAACAACTGTTGAAGATGACGGTGGCTTTGGTGCTGATAATGCTAAAACAGAACAAATCTATTCAGATGTTCAAAACATTTCTGAAGAAGCTATCAGTGGAAATAATTTGACTGGTTATAAAACCACTCAAAATTCTGGTAGCATGATTTTAAGTACATGTGCAACAATAACACATGATACTTTATCAATTCCTCATACTACTACAATTGATTTTGGTACAGTTAATTGTTTGTGTAATGATGGTCGTTATCGTCGTGGGCAAATAATCATCAGCCACACAGGAGCCTTGATTGACAGCGGTTCTGTGCGTTCTATAAGTTTCAATAATTATTTTGTGAATGACAACCAAGTATTAGGAAGTAAAGTAATTACTAACATGGGGCATAATAACAATAACCAAATGTTTTTTACTGTTGTGACAAATGGTACAATTGTTTTAGCAAATGGGAATGGCAATAGAACTTGGACATGCAACAGAGTTAGAACTTGGGTTTCGGGAGAAAATACGCCAACAAAAATTGATGATGTTTTTGAAGTAACTGGAACATCTACTTTGACTAAGCCTTCAGGAAATGGTTTTAATATCAATATTCAATCTCCGCTTGTTATCGCAAGAAATTGCCAATGGATAAAATCTGGTGTTGTTCAAATCGTTCCATTTACAACGAATACAAATCAAACTGTTCGTTCAATTGATTATGGAAACGGAACTTGCGACAATCAAGCAACACTTACTGTTGGCAACAACAGCATAACAATAACATTACCATAATTATTTTTTAATTTAATTAAAAGGAGCTGTCTCAAAACAAAAGAGACAGCTTTTTTTATTTTTCAGTAGTTGGTA
>CAZNVQ010000052.1:0-6015 GCA_964576425.1 uncultured Flavipsychrobacter sp.
CTATATATTATTTGTGTTATACGAAAAGTTATTTTTCCAACAATCAAACCAACAACATTCAACACGGAACTGATGGTTTTAGATTAGAAGGCGTATTTCAAAATAGTATTTCAGATAATGAAATAATATCATGCAAATGGAAAGAGGGTAAAAAAGAAATCACCTATAATCAAGTAGCATATGAAAAATTGACAGACCATATAGGAAAATATGCTGCGGTCATGATTGCTCCAGATGATTTATACCTAATAAACGAAGGTAGTGAATGGCGCAGGAAATGGATGGACAGTATTATGGGTCAAGTGGACAAAACATACTTAGAGCATTTGATGTCGTATCAAAAAATTTTGATGCAAAGAAATGCATGGTTGAAATCAGCTTCTTTTCATTTGGTAAATTCATCCTACGACCTTGAATATTATAATCAACAATTGCCAATTCATGCACATTATATTTTCAATGCCCGATTGCAATTTATCACTGTCTTTATTCCCATTTTACAACACTATTATGAACAAATTTCAGGTGGAAAAGAAAAAGTAAATCTGCATTATCGATCCGATTTATTTCAGCATGATTTACATTTTTGGCTAACAAATAATTGGTCAGTTGATTGTCGCTTGCAACGCACACAAAAAGGCATTCATAAGGATGAAATTGAATTTGTTTTTGACGATAAGCTCATCAAACAATTTGGTTCGCAGGGACAAAAAAAATCTTTTCTTTTTGCTTTAAAATTGGCGCAGTATCAATATTTAAATAATGTTCAAAAGGCAAAACCAATTTTGTTGTTGGATGATATTTTTGAAAAGTTGGACCAACGAAGAATGGAGGCCTTATTGCGATTGATACAAACGGATTCATTTGGTCAAGTGGTGCTCACCGACACTCATCAAGCTCGTGTGGAACAAGCTTTTGGTAACAGTAATCAACTAAGCTTCATTCATTTAAAAACCTAATTCTTTCTGGATTTTTTTAGGTAATTGTTGCACCACCAATTGATAGGATTGTTTGATAAAATCTTGCCATTCATTGTTAGTAAGGGCTTGCCAATCCATCACATTCACCCATTTTCTTTTAGCGAAATGACTTGCTTGTAAAATGTTTTCGCGCTCAGTAAGCTGGTCAAAATCCTCTTCGGTTACTTTAAATGCAACATTGTTTTCATCCAGTCCAATAATGCAAAAAATTTTTTCATGAACCATGAAACAAAGATGTTCTTCCCATTTGATTCCTTCTGTTGTTGCAGGAAAATTTAGGCAAATAGTTCTTAACGCTTCAAAATCCATTGGGTGAAAAAATTATAAAGTGAAATCAACGATTTGGTTCACCCAGTCTGCATTATAAGCAGCTTGCACTTTGATGTAATTATCGGTATAACCTTCCATCATCCCATTTTTGTTGGCTGATTCAAAAAGCACTTTTCTACTTTGTCCTGAAAATTGATTAGAGAAGTATTGCATTTTTTGGTAAGACAAATTTCTCAACGCTTTGTTTCTTTCATTGCGAATAGAAATAGGAACAATTGGTTTCAAGTCCACTGCCAATGTATTGCTTCTTTCGCTGTAAGTGAAAACGTGTAAATAGGAAACATCCAACGAATGTAGAAAATCAAATGTTTCTTTAAAATCTTCTTCAGTCTCAGTTGGAAAGCCCACTATAACATCAACACCTATGCAAGCATGTGGCATAGTTTTTTTGATGTAAGCCACTCTTTCCGCATACAATTCTCTTAAGTAGCGCCTTCTCATCAACCCTAAAATTTTGTTGCTTCCACTTTGTAAAGGAATATGAAAATGAGGCATGAATTTTTTTGACTGCGCTACAAAGTCAATCATCGATTCGGTCAATAAATTGGGCTCAATTGAAGATATTCTAAACCTTTCAATGCCATCAATTTCATCAACAGCTTGCATTAAATCAAAGAAGTTTTCTTCTCGCTTTTTTCCACCTTCATTGCCTTTGCCAAAGTCGCCAAGATTGATGCCTGTCAACACAATTTCTTTGGTGCCAGATGAGGCTAATTCTTTAACATTGTGACAAACATTTTCGATACTATCGCTACGACTATGACCACGAGCTAATGGAATGGTGCAAAAAGAACAATTATAATCGCAGCCGTCTTGCACTTTAAGAAAAGTCCTTGTTCTGTCATTAATGGAATAGGAACTATTAAATCCTTGAACTTCTTCGATATCGCAGGAACAAATTTTTGCGCTATCTCCTTTTTTTAATTCGGCAATATGACGAACAATATTGAATTTTTCCGCAGCACCCAAAACAAGGTCAACGCCTTCAATGGATGCAATTTCATTAGGCTTTAGTTGAGCATAACATCCCGTAATCACCACCATTGAATCGGGTGAACGTCGTTGAATTCTTCTGACCAACTGTCTGCATTCTTTGTCAGCATTGTCTGTCACCGAACAGGTGTTGATAACATATACATCAGCTGTTTCATCAAAATCCTTTTTGATAAAACCTTCGGCTTCAAGGCTTCTGCTTAATGAAGAAGTTTCTGAGAAATTAAGTTTACAACCAAGTGTATGAAAAGCGACTGTTTTTTGCTGCGTCATAAAAGTGTACAAAACTACAATTTTTCAAATTGGCTGATTTTATCTGTAATTAATTTAATTTATTTTCAATATGAATGGATTTTTCCACCAAATGTGAATAAAAAGATAGATTATAATAGTTTAGATTAATGGATTATATAAATTAATGATTAATCAGTTCAAAAGCTAGTTTGGCTTCTGACCAAAACTCGTCTAATTTTATCAATCTAGGTTTAAGAAAACTAATGATTGATGGCCAATCGCTTTCACGAAAAATGGACACATTTTCTATTCTTATTCCGATGGATACATGTTGTTTATGTTGAAAAGTTGAAGTTTGAAATTGCCAGTCCCATTCTTCCGTGAAATGCTTTTCAAATAAAGGTTTCAACGAATTGATTAACGATTCATATTCTTTTTGAATTTCAGTATTTGGATGTTGAAAATGAAGACAAATGCTGGCATCATTTCTCGAAACATCCATTAGGATTCTGATGTGTTTAAAGTTGGTTTTGTAATTGACCCAATTTATTTTTTCACCTTCTGCCGACAGGATAGGGGACAAGTATTTTCCAAAGTTGGTCCAAAATTTTTCTCGAAGCTTTGCTGCTTCATGCTTTGAATACATTGATAAATGGTTTATATAATTACTTGTGTAAAGTTGATTTCAAACAATTTGATGCTTAAATTGGTTAATGGAGTGTTTAGCACTCTTTTCTCAAACGAAAAATAGTTTAGAAATCGCTACCTTACGCACGTTTTTTAAAAATATTTATTTTGATGGTTAACACAAAAGAAAGTCCGATTAGCATCTTGGATGCCGGCATGAATGAAAACACAAGAAAAATGTTACAACAACTTAAAATTGTAACCGTTATCGGTTCAGGCACAATGGGCAATGGCATTTGCCATGTTTTTGCACAAGGAGGTTTCAAAGTTCACATGATGGACATCAATCAAACTGCATTGGACAAGGCTATTGTAACTATTGGCAAAAACATGGATAGACAAGTTGCTAAAAGTAGCTTGACTGAGGATCAAAAAGCAGAAGCTTTAAGTCGTATTGTTACTTACACCGACATGGCAGAAGCAGTGAAAGATGCTGATATCATAATTGAAGCTGCGACTGAAAACATTGATTTGAAAGTGAAAATCTTTCAACAATTAGATCAACTTTGTCCAGAGCGTACAATTTTGGCTACCAATACTTCTTCAATTTCTATTACTCGTATTGGTTCTCATACTAAGCGTCCAGGGAAAGTAATTGGTATGCACTTCATGAATCCAGTTCCTGTGATGAAATTAGTAGAAATCATTAATGGTTATGCAACAGATGCTGAGGTAACTAACTTAATTCATGCGTTGAGTACATATTTAGGCAAAGTTCCTTGTATCGTTAACGATTATCCTGGATTTATTTCAAATCGTATCTTAATGCCAATGATTAACGAAGCTATATTGTCATTGCAAGAAGGAGTAGCTGGTGTTGAAGAAATTGATACAATTATGAAATTAGGTATGGCTCATCCAATGGGACCATTACAATTAGCGGATTTCATTGGTTTGGATACTTGTTACAGCATCATGAATGTTCTACACATGGGCTTCGGAAATCAAAAATATGCTCCTGCAACCTTGTTGGCAAACATGGTTCAAGCTGGTTATTATGGTGTAAAATCAGGTGAAGGTTTTTATAAATACACACCTGGTAATAAAGAACTTGTTGTTGCACCAAGATTTGTAAACAAAGGTTGGAAAATTTAAAACTAAGATTATTAAAAATAATTTTGTATTTATTTTTACATGATAAAGTCCTTATTCGTAAGGACTTTTTTTATGAAATATTGATTTATGACTCCTGAAAGAAAATCTAGAATTCAAACAGTTTTAGCGCATCGACAACCTGACTTGACTGTCATAATGGAAAATGTTGCAGACCATCACAATATTGCTGCTGTAATGCGTACTTGTGATGCTGTTGGGGTTCAAGAAATCTATGTTTTGAATACAGTAATTGATAAACACATGGAATTCAGTTGGCAAAGTTCTAGAAGTGCTAACAAATGGATTACTGTTCATCAGTTTGAAGATGTAGAAACCTGTTTGAACGCTGTGAAAAAAAAATATGATAAGGTTTTTGCAACGCACTTTAGCGCATCAGCACAAAGTTTATATGACTTGAATTTAACACAATCAATTGCTTTGCTTTTTGGCAATGAGCGAAAAGGAATTTCCAAAGAAGTGCTTCCTTACTGTGATGGTAATTTCATCATTCCACAAGTAGGCATGATAAAATCATTAAATATTTCGGTGGCATGTGCCATTTCACTATATGAAGCATTTAGACAAAGGCAATTAGCCGGAAACTACGATGGACAGAAAAGATTAGATGCAAATACTCATACTTATCTTGCGAAAGAGTGGGGTTTCCCTTTGAATGAATTAGAGAATTTGTAAAAAATATGTATACTTTTATTTATTTTTAAATCTTTTTGTTTTTTTAATTTATTTTTATGCTAATTGGGTAAATTGCTTTATATCATGAGTTTTAAGGAAAAAACACAACAGAGCAAATGAGAATAATTCAATATAATATTTGCTTATTAGCAAATTTGGAAATAATTTTTAGGAAAACTATAAATTAATCTATTTTTAACCTTTATTAAACTGTTAAATATGAGAATTTTTAAGAGCGTTATTTCAGTTCAGCAATTCAAAATGTTGATGATATTAATCTTTTTGACTTTGTCAAATGGACTAAATGCACAGACTTTAAACCCGCCTACACTGAGCGTTACAACCTATTGTGCTGGTGCAAATATTACTGCTGCTGTTACTGCAACTGGTAGCTTAAGTGCTGGCACCATTTTAACATTACAATTAAGTAATTCTACTGGAAGTTTTACTACTCCAGTTGATATTGGGACGTTAACGCTATCAACTACAGTTAATAATTATAGTGGGAATCTAAACGGTATTATTCCAATTTCGACTACCTCAGGTACTGGCTACAGGATTAGATGGAAAACGGCAACATTAACTTCAGCATCTAATACCGCTAACATAACTATTAACGCTGTTCCTGCTGTTCCTAGTATTACTTCAAATTCTCCAATTTGTGCTGGCGGTAGTATTAACTTGAGTACTAGTGCAACAGGGGTTAACTATTCATGGTCTGGTCCAAATAGTTTCACTTCAGTGACTCAAAATCCCACAATTTCAAACGCTACAGTTGCAATGGGAGGTACTTACACCTTGACGGTCACAAACGCGAGCACAAATTGTGTTAGACAAAATACTACAACAATCATTGTTAATCCCATTCCTACAGTAAATGCTGTGTCCAATCAAACTGTTTGTAATAATTCCTCTACAACTGCTGTGACTTTTTCTGGAAGCGTTACAGGGACAACATTTGCTTGGACAAATAACACACCATCTATTGGATTAGCCGCGAGTG
>CAZNVQ010000052.1:6115-17457 GCA_964576425.1 uncultured Flavipsychrobacter sp.
AATGCATGTAATGGTGCAACTGCAAGCTTTTCAATTACGGTTAAACCAACGCCAACAATTAGTCCGATAACTAATCAGTCTTTATGCGACAATACTGCAACTACAGCGATTAATTTTAATAGTAACATATCTGGGACAACATTTGCTTGGACAAATAACACACCATCTATTGGATTAGCCGCGAGTGGGAACACGAATATCGCTTCATTTACGGCACTGAATTCAAGCACTAGCAATGTTGTTGCCACTGTTACAGTTACGCCAAGTGCTAACAGCTGTACGGGCACACCTAGTACTTTCACATATACAGTTAAACCTACACCAACAATTAGTCCGATAACTAATCAGTCTTTATGCAACAATGCTGCAACTACAGCGATTACTTTTAATAGTAACATATCTGGGACAACATATGCTTGGACTAATAATACTACAACAACAGGATTAGCAGCTAGTGGTAGCAGTAATATAGCTTCATTTACAGCTGTTAATACTACAAATGCAAATCTCGTTTCAACAGTTACAGTTACACCAACGTTTAATGCATGTAATGGTGCAACTGCAAGCTTTTCAATTACGGTTAAACCAACGCCAAACGTTACGACTGTTCCAACTCAAAACTTTTGTCATAGTACGCTGACTAATGCAATTAGTCTTACAGGAAATGTTGCTAATACGACATTTAATTGGACTAATCCAAATACTGCAATTGGTTTAGCTGCTAGTGGTACTGGAAATATTCCAGCTTTTACACCAAATAATATGGGAACTACTAATTTATCTTCTGTTATTTCTGTTTCGCCCTCTGCAAATGGATGTTCAGGGAGCTCAAGTACATTTACAATTAATGTTGGTCCAAAACCTACAATGGGTTCTGTTTCCAATCAATCTGTATGTGCTAATATCATGACAACAGCTGTACCATTTAGTAGTACTTATTTAGGCACCAATTTTTCTTGGACTAATAACCTGACATCAATTGGATTAGCAGCCTCAGGAAATGGTAATATTCCTGCATTTAATTCTGTTAACGCTGGAAGCACTTCTGCAATTGCATCGATAGTAGTAACACCAACATTGAATGGTTGTGCTGGAAACCCACAAACTTTTTCAATTACTGTAAAACCAACACCTGTAGTTACAGCTATTCCCAATCAATCATATTGTCAAGGCGTGCCTGTAAATCCAATTACTATCAGCAGCAATGTAACTGGAGCATCATATGCATGGACAAATAATAACTCGACAATTGGTTTAGCTGCTTCCGGAACTTCAAATATTCCTGCGTTTACGCCAAGTAACAATGGTACAACAACCGTTAACGCTACAATTTCTATAGTTCCTTCTTTCAATGGTTGTAATGGTGCTACAAGCAATTTCACTATTGCTGTAAAACCTAAGCCAGTTGTAAATGCAGTAACTAGTCAAACATTATGTGCAGGTTCAGTTACTTCACCAGTCAATTTTACTGGAAACATTTCTGGCACTATTTATAATTGGACTAACAGTAACTCTACTATTGGTATTGCTGCAAATGGGTCAGGAAATATTGCTTCATTTACAACATTAAACTCAAACGTATCAACAGCTATATCTTCTATAACAGTTAATCCAGTTCTTAATGGATGCAGTGGTACCCCTATTAATTTTACATATTCAGTGAAGCCATTGCCAATAATGAATCCAGTTAGTGATTTAGTAGTTTGTCAAGGATCAAATTCAGGAAGTATTAACTTTTCTAGTTCTTTAACAGGTACGACCTATACATGGTTAAACAACAACTCTGCAATTGGTTTGCCATTGTCAGGAAGTGGAAACATTAGCAACTTTACGACCCAAAATTCAACATTCAATCCTTTAACTGCAACAGTAATTGTAACACCAACTGCCAATGGTTGTAATGGTGGTTTAGATACTTTTACGATAAAAGTTAATCCAAAACCTAATGTAGATTCACTTCCTAATTTATCACTTTGTAATGGTGAACCAGTTCAAACAATTGCATTCAATGGTACTGTACCTGGCACCGTGTTTAATTGGACAAATTCAATTGCTTCAATTGGTTTACCAACTTCAGGTATTGGAAACATTCCTTCATTTACGGCAACAAATAATACAACAAACATTACAACCTCAATTATTCAAGTAACACCAAAAGCAAATAATTGTATTGGAGCTTCTAAAAATTTCACAATTACGGTGAAACCTACTCCAAAATTGACCTCAACTTTAACGCCATCACCAATTTGTAACAAATCAGAATTTAATTATCAGCCAACTGGAAATATTTCAGGCATTAATTTCAGTTGGACTAGATTAGCTAAAGTTGGTATTAGTAATCCTGCTGCAAGTGGGAATGGAAATCCAACTGAAGTTCTTGTCAATACATCTTCTGATACGATTCATGTTGTTTACAATTTTGTGTTGAGCTTGAACGGATGTCAAAATACTCAAAATGTAAGTGTAATCGTTAAGCCATCTCCTAAATTGAATACGAACAAAAACTTCTCAATTTGTAGTCGAGATACATTTAAATATACCGCAACAAGTTCAACACCAAATGTAAATTTTACATGGATTAGGAATGCAGTTAATGGTGTTGCAGAGGCGGCTGCTTCAGGTTCAAATATCATCAATGAATCATTGACTAATACTACAAATGCACCAATATCTGTAGAATATGATTTTGTGCTTACTTCTAATGGTTGTACCGATACAGATAAAGTGTATCTTGTTATTGGTCCTAGACCTCAAAAACCAATATTAACAACAAAAGCACCACCTTTCTTATGTGCAAAAACTATGTATCAAAATTTTGGTGCACAATCTGAACCACCAGTTGGAACCGCTTATACTTGGTCAACATCAAACGCAACAATTTGGAAGACAAGCGGTAACAAACAGAATGCGCTTATCAATTTCATCAATGGTGGTTCAAGTGAAGTTTCTTTGATTTGCACGAATACAGCTTCGGGATGTAGTAGCACAACAAAATATGCTGTTTTAGTGAGCTCAAATGAAGCCATACAACCTGATGTGATTTATTATAATAATCGTTTTATATGTTTACAGAACGGTGCGTCTAATTATATATGGGGGTATGATGATGCAAGTTCTTTAGATTCAACTTTAATAGCTGGTGAGCAAAATCAAGATTTTGTTATATCAAATCCTGATCTAGTGAATAAATATTATTGGGTCATTTTTAATTATCAAGGTTGTTTGCAAAAGGCATATTTCAACAAGCCAACTAGTATTTCAACACCAAATGTTTCTACTTTCCAAAGTTTGATTGTTCATCCAAATCCAACTCAAAATATTGTTCATGTTGAGCTTAAAGAGGATAAACAAGGCGCTATTACATTTATGATTTTTGATGTTACGGGTAAGTTAGTTCAAACTGTAGCGAGTACAAATAATGAGGCTACAATCGATTTGTCTGATTTAACCTCAGGCGTTTACCTAGTTTCTGCATTTAAAGAAAATCAACGCATCGCTACTTCAAGAATTATCAAAAACTAAAACTACAGAAAATGAAAAAAATTAACATACTATTGCTTTGTTTCTCATTGTACAATACTGCACAAGCACAGTATTTTAAAAAAGTGCAAACACAAAAAGACTATCATGTCAAGAATAGATTCTTTCTTGACATGAACCTCAAAATGGGTTCTTCCAATGAGCAAATACTAACTAAATATTTATTAATTGCCTACCCACAGGCTATCAATAGTCAAATGGGAATTACTCAAGTTAATAATACTAGCGCTTTTGGTTTTGAAAGTCAGTTGAATTATTTTTTTAAAGATGGAGCATCATGGGGAGTCGGTTTAGGACTTCAATATTTTCAATCTAAAAGCGATTTGTCAATTGATAGAATGCATGTTGAATATCGCTCTGTAGATGCTAATGGCGCTGTTTTTCGTCAGTTAATAACTACTAATAATCCTTTGAATGAATCTTTAAAAACGACAAGCATCTCAATTCCTTTGGTTCTTAAATACAAAACGGATCTTGGCGATCGATTTGGTTTGGTTGTGGATGCCGGTTTACTGTTTAACTTGTCTCAATCAACACAATTTGATGCTAAAACTTCCTTTGATTACGAAGCGATTTATCGTTTTCAAAAATCAGGGAATGATTATGTAGCTGTATATGACAATAGTGCAATCCCTTCGAGTGATAGTTGGTTAATTACAAAAGCTCAATATAGCAACACTCATAGCGATGCTAACATGGCTTCCTATTTCCAATCACTTCAAGCTCAAGGCTACAATGTTGGGCTCGGAATTGCGGCTAGCAATTCTGGTAAAATTCAATATAAGTCTGGTTCTTTGGGTTTTATCATTCAACCTTCAGTTACTTATCAATATCGTGATTTTTTAGCTATTCAAGTAGGTGGCTTTTTAATGAATCAATCTATTGTTTCGAGTAATGAAAATAACAAAATGATGATTACCGATAAGCTAGGTTCCTACAATTCTGTGTTGAACAATTTAGGCAACAGAAGCTTAACTAGTTATGGTTTTAAATTGGGAATTAGTTATCAATTAGCTCATTTTTCATCAATGCTCCCATCAACCAACAAAGAATTGGGATTAAATAATTAGAAAAAGAAATCGCTGAATATTATTTCACTATTAATAAATAAAAAAGCTGCTCGTAAAGGCAGCTTTTTTGTTTTTATAAATCTTTGAATTATTTAATTTCCAAGATATGATTTCAACAAAGAACAACGACTTGTTGTGCGCAATTTAGTAATCGCTTTATCTTTTATCTGACGAACTCTTTCACGAGTGAGAGAGAATTTTTCACCTATATCTTCCAAGCTCATCGGATGCTCAACATTGATGCCAAAATATAATTTGATGACATCTCTTTGTCTATCAGTAAGCGTGCTTAATGAGCGTTCTATTTCACAACGAAGTGAATCGTAGTGCGCCATGTTAACATCAGTTGCATCAGCATTCGGGTTTTCAAGCACATCTAGCAAACTGTTATCTTCACTATCAACGAAAGGTGCATCCACAGAAACGTGTCTGGCAGCGACTCCCAATGTTGTTTCAATTTCTTCTATTCCTATTTCAAGAATTTCGGCTAATTCTTCAGTTGAAGGTTCACGTTCAAATTCTTGTTCTAATTGTGAATAAGCTTTACTGATTTTATTGGATAAGCCAACTTTGTTGAGAGGCAAACGAACAATACGTGATTGTTCTGCCAAAGCCTGAAGAATAGATTGGCGAATCCACCAAACTGCGTAAGAAATGAACTTGAAACCTCTAGTTTCATCAAAGCGCTGAGCTGCTTTGATTAAGCCCAAATTTCCTTCATTGATTAAGTCGCTGAGTGATAAGCCTTGATTTTGATATTGTTTGGCAACCGAAACCACAAAGCGGAGATTTGCTTTCGTTAGTTTTTCTAAAGCTCTTTGGTCACCTTCTTTGATTTTAATAGCGAGTTGAACTTCTTCTTCGGGCGTAATCAAATCTACTTTTCCAATTTCTTGAAGATATTTTTCAAGAGACTGACTTTCACGATTCGTAATGGATTTCGTGATTTTGAGTTGACGCATGGACATAACACAAAGTATTTTGAAAAAATGATGAAATACAACTGCTTCGAGAAACGAACTCTATGACATTTGTATGGCAAATCTAAGCGGATGAGACATTCAACCCAAATAAAATTAAGCATCTCTTAGCACCAATATGAGAACAGTTTTTATTTTGTCAAAAAAATTTGAATAAAATGTCTCAAAAAATTTTGATTGTTGTCCGAGTTTTTTATTATTGCAGCCTAAGTTTACCCAAGAGATCAATTCTGCGATGACAAAGAAGCTAATGTACACCCTTGAATTTCCTATCAGATGCTCCCCATCCATTTTATATGAATTTCTTTCAACACCAGTTGGGCTGCAAGAGTGGTTCGCCGACAAGGTCGATCAACGTGATGATATATTTCATTTCAGTTGGAATGGCTCTGTGGATACAGCAGAGTTAGTTGAATTTGTTCAGGAGGAATACATCGTTTATCGCTGGGATTATTATGCTGATGATGAGTTTTTTGAATTCAGAATTGAACAAAGCCCCGTTACAAACGAAACTATCTTAAAAATTACAGATTTTGCTGATAAGGCTGATTTGCGCGACCAAGAACGTTTGTGGAATTCTCAAGTAAGTGATTTAAAACACCGTTTAGGAAGTTAATTAAAATATAAATTATACTTGAAATGAGTCTCTATTTAAACTAGAGACTCATTTTGCATTATGGGAAAGTTAATATATTCATAACTGACACAAGCATATTGCACTTTTTCTTAGGTTTACATTTTAAATTCACATTCAGTTTGCTGAAAAAATTAGATTTACTCATCATAAAAAGCTTCATAGGTCCATTTATTGTCACTTTTTTTGTGGCGCTTTTTGTGCTTGTCATGCAATTTTTTTGGTTGTATATGGACGAGCTCATTGGTAAAGGGCTTGGCTTGGGCATGATTTTGCAATTGTTGTTCTACATGTCCGCAACAATGGTTCCGCTTGCATTGCCTTTGGGCATCTTACTCGCATCAATAATGACTTTTGGCAATATGGGTGAAAACATGGAACTCGTAGCCATAAAAGCTGCAGGAATTTCTTTGCTTCGTTTCATGCGCCCATTGCTTTTTTGCATCATTTTAATCAGTGGCATTGGTTTTTTATTTAATAATAATATTATTCCTGTTGCCAATCTCAAAGCATTATCGCTTTTGTATGATTTGCGCAATTCTAAACCAAGCTTAAACATTAGAGCAGGTCAGTTTAATAAAGATATTGAAAATTTCTCCATAAGAGTCGGCGAAAAAGATAAGGACGGTCAAACCATTCGCAATGTTTTGATTTATGACCACACTTCTGGTTTTGGAAACGACAAAGTGGTTTTAGCAAACGAAGGAGTGATGATGCCTTCAAAAGACAAACAATTCTTGGTTTTCAGGTTGAAAAATGGTTGCAGGTATGAAGAAAGTAATTTGCGACAAACACCAGATAAAGCCACTCAAACACGAACTTATTTTAAACTTTGGGACAAGATTTTCGATTTGTCTTCTTTTCGTTTAAGCAGAACAAATGAAGACTTGTTCAAAGGAGCTTATCAAATGATGAATGTACGTCAGTTGAACGAAGCTATTGATAGCAACAAGCGGAGCAAAGAAAAACTTGCTGTGAATGCAAGAGCATATTTGAGTCCTTATATTACACTAGCCATTAAAAACGAAGAAGCTAATTTGTTGCATCGTAAAATCAATCAACTTAAAGTTAAAGAATTTAATTACGATTCTACTTTTCTAAATCATGTTCCAGATTCTTTGAAACAATGGGTGACAAGAATGGCATTGTCCAATGTGCGCAATTCCAAAAGTTTGATGGACATCACAGCAACAGATTATCACATTCAGATTGAAAATGATTCTAAATACAATATTGAATGGCATAGAAAATTCACTTTGTCATTTGCCTGTATTTTGTTGTTTTTAGTGGGCGCTCCTTTAGGAGCCATCATTCGAAAGGGTGGACTGGGCATGCCTTTGGTGGTTGCAATTGCTTTTTTCATTGTGTTTCACATCATTTCCATCACAGGGGAAAAATTGGCGAAATCAATGGCTTTGGAACCTTGGCAAGGCATGTGGATGGCAACCTTGTTTTTACTACCAATTGCTTTTATCCTTGTCAACGCTGCAAGAAAAGATGCTCAAGTTTTCTCAAAAGAATGGTACACTCGAATAGGACAAACAATAGCGAAACCTTTTAAAGGGAAAAACAAATGAGTCTGAATCATCAACCTAACTTAGTTTGGAACAAATGGTTCTTATTGCCATTTGCCATTTGGTTGTTAGTGGGAGGTGGATTGCTTTTGTTTTACGACAAGCAATTTTTATTTGCACAAGTCAATGTCCATCATTCTTCCTTCTTAGATATCTTCATGTTTTATGCAACAAAGATGGGCGAAGGTGTTTTTGGGACTATAATTTTATTGATGCTTCTTGCTTTTGATTCTTTCAGAAATTGGGGTTATTTCTTTGCTGCATTAGCTTGCAATCTCTTGCCCTCGCTACTGACTCAATTGGTGAAAAATTTGGTTTCTGCCCCTCGTCCGCTGAATTACTTTCATTCGGCTGATTGGATTCACATGGCTAATGGATGGGAAAAATTGTATGAAAATAGTTTTCCAAGCGGACACACAACTGCTGCTTTTTCATTGTTTGCTTTTCTGTCCTTTGTCCTCACAGCACGTTTTCAAAAACTAGGTATTTTATTTTTCTTATTGGCTATGATGGTTGCCTACAGCAGGATGTATCTAGCCGCTCATTTTTTTCTTGATGTGTATGTAGGCAGCATCATTGGTGTTGTTTTCACTATGCTCATCGCTTGGGTGATGAAAAACAAGTCAAGTATTTTTTTACAATCAAAATAAGTTGCAGCTCATGGATAGTCAGCAATTCTTCAAATATATTTCCATCGTTTTGTTGGGCACTTTGTTGTTTGTTCCTTTTCTAGGTCATGTTCATTTGTTTGATTGGGATGAAATCAATTTTGCGGAATGTGCTCGTGAAATGTTGGTGAGCAAAGATTATTTGATGGTGCAAATCGACTTTCAACCTTTTTGGGAAAAACCACCTTTGTTCATTTGGATGCAAGCGCTTTCCATGAAAATTTGGGGTGTGAACGAAATGGCGGCAAGATTCCCCAATGCCATAATTGGAATCATCACGTTGATGAGCATCTACTATGTGGGCAAAAAAGTGATTAGTGCAAAGATGGCGCAGTGGTGGGTGTTGATTTATGCTGCTTCTTGGTTGCCACATTTCTATTTCAAATCGGGCATCATCGACCCAACGTTTAACTACTTTATTTTTCTTGCTTTTTTTCAAGTTCATTTGCTTTCTTTCAGCAGCGACAAATGGAAGCATGCTTTCTGGGCAGGCTTGTTTTTAGGATTGGCAGTCTTGACCAAAGGTCCGGTTGCAGCGCTGATTGCTATGCTTGCTTTTTTAGTTTATGTGGTCATCAATCGAGGGTTGTGGTCTTTCAAATGGCAACATCTTTTAGGAATTGTGTTTGCGGCTTTATTGCCTTTTGGGCTTTGGTTTGGTGCGGCACTACTGCAAAAAGGTTGGGGCTATGGCAGTTGGTTCATGCAAGAATTTATCGACTATCAAATTCGCTTGTTTCAAACTGAAGATGCCGACCACGGTGGTCCTTTTGTGTATCATTTTATTGTGCTTTTGTTGGGATGTTTTCCCGCAAGCATTTTTCTTTTTCAATTTGAAAGAAGAAAAACGAATGAAAGCAAAACCACTCAGGATTTCACTCGTTGGATGTGGATTTTGTTTTGGGTGACCTTGATTTTATTTTCTATCGTGAAAACAAAAATTGTTCATTATTCATCGCTTTGTTATTATCCTTTGACCTATTTGGCAGCTTTCAAAATCGATCAATTAGTCAATGGTGAAATCAAACTGAAATCTTGGCTCAAATATTTGATGTTTTCCATTGCAGGAATTTGGAGCATCTTGTTGATGGCATTGCCTTTCATTGGAATTTATAAAGAAAAACTCTATCCATTTATCGATGACCCTTTTGCTGTAGCCAATCTGCATGCAGCAGTTTCTTGGACGCCGCTTGAAGCGCTTTGGGGTTTGGCTTATTTGGTTGGAATCATTGTGGCAGTGCAATTGATGAAACGAAAAATAAGAACAGGAGTTTTGATTTTAGTAGGGGTTCAGATGGTGATGGTTCAAGTGACGATGACGCATTTTACGCCCAAAATTGAAGCCTATTCTCAGCGTGCAGCCATCAATTATTTTCAATCGCTGAAAGGCAAAGATGTGTATATCCATGTTTTGGGCTACAAAAGTTATGCACCTTATTTCTATGCCTCAAAACAGCCACAGGACAATCCCTTGCGCCGGAATGAGGATTGGTTGTTGCATGGAAAAATAGACAAGCCTGTTTATTTTATTTGCAAAATCACCTCAGCACAGCAATACGAAATCATGCCACAGTTGGTGAAATTGAAAGAATCCAATGGCTTTGTGTTTTTCAAAAGAGACTTGCCCAAAAATTTAAATTAAAGGATTGATTAGCCCTCAAATACCACGAGTTTTCCATCCTCAATTTGATAAAAGTTAAGGATTTTTTACTTTGATTTGAGCTAATTGAATAGGAATTAATGGGTCTGTTCATTTAAGCAATGATTTGGAAAATGGACACTTGAGAGGATATATTTTAACCAATAAGCATTTGTTGACTCATTGAAAAGGCTTCATGTGAAACCAAGATAAAAGCGAAACTCATTTATTGCGTTTATCCCTTCAATATTTGAAATTAATGAATGTTTTTGAGTGATTTTTGATTATATTGCGGTTATACGGATGTTATAGCTCATTTAAAAAATCGATCATGGCAATAAAAATAGAATTCGTGAATCTCATAATTCCGATTGACAAAATTAACAAAAGTAATTTTGATGGTGGTTTAGATGCATTAATCTAAAAAATACGACAATTTAATTGGAAGAGCTGTTTGGTTTGACGAACACCTTTTTAGAATAGGTTGGATGGACACATGGATGATTGATGGCGAGATTGACTTCTGGAAAGATAGCGGACTTGTCCCTTTAGTTAAAAAAGGAAATGAGGAATATTGGAGCGATTTGTTTGCTATTTCAACAGGAATAAATCAATTTATGACAAATTGCGATTGGTTAGAAATAGATTTTAGGAATAATATTATTTGGTTAAAAGGCACTGACCCTTATGATATTTACCCAAACTCTAAATTCGCTTCTCATAATTACAAATATGGCGATTGAAAAGTATATTCTACTTAAACACCTAATTGACTGAGAAATGAATAAAAAAACAAGCTATAACAGCACCTGCCCAAAAGGTGGGGTTTCGTGCTCCGCAGATAGCTTATTGGGAGTCGAAAGTTTTGAGCTCCGCATAAAGTTCAGTGGTAAAAATCCCGCCCTTCGGGTAGCTGCCAAACGTCAGCAGTAATTCAATTACGACCGTTAAACCATAAAACGACAGGACAAAAACTAACGACAACAGATGCAGAAATACGCAGTAAACCAACAATTAATTGAGACACTTTTAGCTTGGGTAAATTCAGGAGAAATTGCAATTCCAGAAATTCAAAGACCATTTGTTTGGGACAGTTCAAAAGTCCGAGACTTGATGGACAGTTTATATCAAGGTTATCCTGTAGGTTACGTTATTGCCTGGCGAAATCCAAATGTTCGATTAAAAGACGGCAGTTTAAGTGAAGGCAAAAAAATACTCATTGACGGACAACAACGAG
>CAZNVQ010000053.1:0-17246 GCA_964576425.1 uncultured Flavipsychrobacter sp.
AGGTGGATTGGGGCTTGCTGTATTGTTGATGGTTATCGGACCTACGGTATTTGAATTACACCCATTTAAAGAAACGGAAATATTGGAATATGTCCCAGCAGATAAGTTGTTGATGACAATTGAGCCAGAACTATTTGAGTTTGCAGTAGTGTTGATGGTAGAAATGCCATTGAAATAACTAAGGTTATATGATGTGTTTAGGAGTAAACCATTTAGTGAAATGCTACCGTTGTTCAAACCACAAGCAGTTAGATTTGTACTAGAAGAACTTGTGATTACAGGTGTTGGATTCACTGTTATTGAAAGCGTTAAAGTATTGGAATTACAGTTGTTAACAGTCACGTAAAGAGAGTAAGTACCGCTATTCAATGATGAAGCATTTGTTATTGTTGGATTTTGGGCATTTGATGAAAATGAATTTGGTCCTGCCCAAGTATAAGTTGCACCAGTAACAGATGTTGAAAATAAATTTAAAGTTGACCCACTACAAATTGGGCTATTGCTAGAAATTGTTGGGCTACTAGGAGGAGCTGGGTTTGTTATTAATATCGGACCTACAATGTTAGAAGGACAAGTTGCATAACTAACAAAAATTCCACCATAATTTCCTGCAATAAGGTTGCTAATCGTAATAATGCCTGAAGCATTTGCAGTTAAATTTTGAAGCGGTTGAGCAATGGAATTCCAACTGAAATTTACAGCATAAGTGGTGTTTGGCATTAAGCCTGTTAAACTAATGGAACCATTGTTTCCGCCACAACTAGTGGGGTTAGTGCCTGTAACATTAGTAATTGTTGGTGTTGGATTGATTAAAGTAAAAGTACCTACAGGGCTAGAAACACATCCATTTAAAGTAGCTGTGATGTTAGAATAAACACCGCCACCTAGGTTGTTTATTGCTATGACACCTGAATTATTTGAAGTGAAATTACTTGTAGTAGTGCCGCCATTAAACACATATGAAATACTGTATGTAGTATTATTATTTAATCCATTTAATATTATCGAACCATTAGTACCATTACACAAAGTTGGGCTATTAACAGACACATTTGAAATGTTGGGCGCTGTGGTGATGGATACGGTTGTAGAAGCTGTTGCGCTAATGCCATATCCACTTACAGTAACCGTGTAAATTCCAGCAACAGCAGCAGTCGGATTACTTATTGTTGGATTTTGTAGGGTTGAAGTGAACCCATTGGGTCCAACCCAGCTATAAGAAACACAATTGCTGTTGTTTGGAGTGCAGGTTAGTTGAAGGTTTGAAGTTGAAGGAACACAAATTGGCCCTGAATTGCTAACAGCAATTGGCGTAATGGCTGGTCGAATTAAAACAGTATAATCCTCTGTTTCACCGCCAGTATTATCAGTTCCACAAGAAAGTACATTGCTTGAATTACCACCTTCTTTCAATACCATTCTCATCCTAGTTAAACCAGGAGTTGCGCTTGCTGGAATTGGTAAAGTCCCAGTTATTGTTGTTGCAGATGTTGAGGATGTTCCTCCACCTTGAAAAATTTGCTCACCAGCATCAGTAAAATCTCCGTTCCGATTAAAGTCAACAAATACTTTAAGATAGGCTGCAGTTTGAGTTGGTGTTGAGTTGATTTGAGTTATATAAAAAGCACTGTTCACGCCAGGTATTAATTGTATCGGATTGATATGGCTAAAGTTGGTATATAGAGCAGTTGCATTAGTATTGTTGACTAGTGGCGTAGGTGTAGTTGTAGGATTGGTATAAGTTCCGGTTACACCAGGGGTTGTTAAATACAAATAGCCAATATCTGCTCCTGTATTAACAGTTCTGGTTGAAGTGCAATAACAAGCTGGGAATACATTAATTGGATTACTAGTTGCTGTTCCATTACCATTGCTACAGGTAATTTGAACTCTGAAATCTGTATTAGCACTCAAAGAAGTGATTAAGTAAGTGTTGTTTGTTGCTCCTGAGATGTTAGTGAAAGCACTGTTTGAACAGGCCGCTCTCGATTGCCATTGATAAGTATAACCACTTGCAACCGTTCCGGGTGTTGCCACTAATAATGCATTTGAAGCAACACAATAATTTGGTGCTGTTGCTGATACTGAAACAGTAGGAGTTCCGCTGCAAGTGTTTGGTGTAACAATATTCAAATTATAATCTTCCACTTCTCCATATTGGTAGGAAGTACACGCATCAAAAGCAGTATTGTTGAAGACGCATCTAACTCTCATTCTTTTAGTGCCTGCAGTTGCATTTGATGGCACAATGAAGTTGTTATACATTGTAGTGCCTGCAGCTAGAGGCAAACTAGAAGCATACATCGTATCCCCAGGGTCGGCAAATGAATTATTATTATTCCAATCAACAAAAATCTTTACCCCTTGCGAATAATTGGAACCGGGATTTATGGTAAATGTGAATCCAACTGAATTGCCAGGAATAGTGGTGTGCGTCATTGTGCTATAGTAGTTGTAAGCAGTTGCACCACTACAACCACTGTTGATGTTTGAAATATTGGTACTGCCACCAAAAGTTACAAAGTTGCTAATATGGTCATTAACACAGCCATTCGTGTAAAGGTTGGTTGTACAGTATTGTGCAGATGCAAATTGACTGCTCAGTAACAAAATGAAAAGTGCTTTTACAAAAAAAGGTCTCATTCCTGATGATATATTGGTATTTAAATTATTCATATTATGGTGTAATGCTACATTACCTAGAAAAAAATTCAAAATTAAGTAATTTATTTATCCTCTTAATTATTATTAAGTACCCTTACATTATTCATTTATTAAGGAAATGAACTAGATAGTAACAGAAAACAAAACAGGCTATCCATGGTATAGATAGCCTGTTTAAAAAGTTTATTTGTTATTGAAATATTTGAATTTTCTCTCTAGCGAATGTTATACCTTCTTTAATCACCTCAACAATATAATTGCCACTTGACACACTGTTTAAGTCAATTTCAATTTTATTTGATGCATTAAAGCGTTTTTGAAAAGAAGCAACAGTGTTTCCATTCATGTTTTTTATCAGTATTTGTAAATTACTTGATTGTAATAAATATTCGTTTTCTGTTGTTAGGATAAATTTTCCATTGTTAGGATTTGGTGCTGTTTTTATAACGTTAGCAGCAAACGGGAAATTAGAAATCGCAGCAGGCGGTTGTGTCAAATGTTTGGGTGATTTCCACATGCCTCTTCCATATGTGGAACCCCAAATTTCATTTGTAGTGTAATTGATGGCTAAATCTGTTACTTCAATTACAGGCAAACCAATGTTGTATAACTCCCATTTGTTCATGCTCGTATCTTTGTAAAAAACAGCTGCATCTGTGCCAATATATTTTGTGCCATTTGAAGAATCAATGGTTATGCAATAAATTGGAATATTAGGTAAACTATCGTTTCTTAAAGCCCAAGTACCACCAATAGAGTAGGTCGCTACTTTTGCATTTCCATATCCACTATAAGTAAACCAAATTTTGTTTTTATCCCAAGGGTCAATCATTACATCAGAGATTGAACCCGAAAAACCAACAGGTATTGTGGTCCACGAAAGTCCAGAGTTTTTGGTATATCTAACCGTATTTGTTCCTCCTAAAGCCATAATCATTTCTTCATCCAAAGGCGTCACAGCAAGCCTACGAAGTTGTGTTCCAGATGTTGGGAAATTTGGTGAAATATCTGTCCAAGAATCTCCTCGGTCATAGGATACATAAACATGGTCATAACCTGCGTAGATTATTTCAGGAATTTGAGCATGTAAAACAAATGGGGTAATCCAAGCCCCATCGGGGTTTCCAGGGATATTGTTGCTGATATTTACATAATTCCCACCGTTGTCTATTGTCTTGCTAATGCTACCGTATTGACTTGAAGTGTAAAAAACAGTTGGGTCATTGTAGTCCATTTGGCAATCCATACCATCTCCACCAGTGAGTTCATTATAAACCCCTCCAAAAGTAATACGTTTAGTGCCATTATCCTGCGCACCTCCAATTACAAAAGGGGCAATGTTTGAAATGGCATTTCTGTAAAACTGCGTTATTCCTAAACCGTTTGAAAGGTCGTTCCAAAGCAAGCTTGCTGGGTTTGCTGTTTTGTAGATTCCACCATCATTACATTCAAAAAGTAAACTTGGTTTTAGTGGATGAAAAGCCATGTAGTGCTTGTCTGCATGAACAGTCTTCGTTCCAGGAGAGCCATTGTACCATTGGGTAACCTTGTTCCAAGTTGTTCCGCCATCGGTGGATTGATAAGTATTTACTCCTCCAACCAAAACAATGTTTTCATTTATTGGGCTGATAGCCATGCATAAATCATACCAACCTTGACCGCTACAACTACTTGAACTAAGGTTGAGACTTCCACTCAAAATGTTTGTAGAACAATCGTTGTCTGTACCGTAAATTTTAGTGAAAGTGGCACCTGTATTAGTTGAGTTGTAAATCCCCAAAAGTCCATTAGTGTTGGTCATGGAAACAACAGCTTTTACGACACTAGGATTAGCAGGAGTAACAGCCATAGCTATTCTATTACCACTGAAAAAATTTGCAGTTATAGACCAAGTTACTCCTCCATCTAGCGAACGATATATCCTTGCGTTGCCACTTGTGTAGGTTGCAGCATAGATAATATTGGTGTAAATGAGGTTGTAAACAATGTCTTTGAAATGACCTGTAACTACAGTGTTCCATGTAATTCCACCGTCATAAGATTTTCTCAAATCCAAGCTAGTGGCTGCTAACATAGAATTGGTATCTAATGGATTGATAAGCAGCTCATTAAGCAAAGCAAAGTCTGTAATATTAAATTTCAAGCCTGTTGTATCCCAACTTAAACCATTATTATAAGACCTGAGCAATCCAACACTGTAAGTATCACTTGCGTCTCGATCTCCAGTACATAAATAGATTGTAGCTGGATTTTGTGGATTGTATTTTATATCCGAAACGCCGAGAACTGGAAGATTATCATACAAAGAAGTCCAGTTGAGCCCTCCATTTGTTGTTCTCCATGCGCCACCACCAGCAGTGCCAACTATAAAAGTATTAGTATCTGTAGGATGAAACTCAACAACATTTATTCTGCCGATTCCATTGTATCCTCCTGGCGAAGTGGTCGGCCCTTTAAATATCCAATCGCTTTGATTGGCAGTTGTTTTATTTTTTGTTTGACTTTTTTTCAACGAAGTTTTATAGCGGTTCCATTCGTTGAAAGTCGCCATAGGGCTCACCATATTGCCGTTTTCATCAAGGTGATGTTGCCAATGATAATACCACCTGTTGAAATGATAATTGTCTTTTTCTTTTACAATTTCTACGTTGCTTTCATCCTCATCTACATTTGATGGGGTTTCACTTTTTTCAATCAAATTTTTTATCGCCTCCAAATTGTTGTTAGCTTGTGGCATTGACGACCAATCTTGAGCGCTTGATATTTGATATGTCAATAAAGCAATAAAAGATAGTAAGGTTTTTTTCATATTGGCTTTGGTGAAAATATTGGATTAAGGCATTACAATGTCTTCTTTTCTTTCAGTTTTATTAATTTGATGAAACAGCCAATTGCTGTTAGTTGTTTGATAAAACAATGCTTTTTTTATTCTAGCATTGATATGTTTGGGCATCGTATATTTTCCTCCTGAAATAGGTTGTATCAAAAGACTGTCACCTCTTTTGATTTCTTCAGGCGAAATTTCAATGGTTAAAGTGGCTTGGTCCGCTGCTAGGTTTTTTCTTGTTACTCTAAATATCTTGCAATTTTTCCAATCTGTTTCATTTTTAAAAAATAGTGAAATAGGTGCTTTTTTGCCTTGCCAAACTGCTAGTATTTCATAGTTGATTTCAATCCCTGCCTCATTTCGACCAGCCAAAATGCGCTGCTCGTAACATTGAACGAGTTTTATATCATTATGCTTGTTTTTCTTAGCAAAACAGTCCTCCTGAAAACAAAGAAATAATATAGCAGTAACTAAAAATAATTTTGTCATAAATAGTGAGTAAAAATAATCTTTTTTCAATCTGTCAGTTTTTTATTCGTTCACACAATTGTCATTTTATTCCAAAAAAAGAACTCCTGATGAATTAACAACAGGAGTTCAACTTTTATTTTAAATCTTTTATTTTACAATTTTTATTTCTTTTAAAAGCCAACCTGCGTTTCCGAATTTTTCAATAATGAAAAGTGTGTATCGAACATCTAGTGTAATATTTCTACATAGGTTCGGGTCAAAATATAAATCGCTCATAGTGCCTTCCCAAACACGGTCGAAATTGGTGCCTATAAGTTGTCCTTTAGCATTGAGCACAGGGCTACCTGAATTACCACCAGAAGTGTGGTTTGAGGAAATAAAAGCAATTGGGACGGTGCCATTTACAGACCATTTTCCATAATCTTTCTTTTGATGTAATTCTTTCAATTTCATCGGAACTTTGAATTCTTCAACATCAGGATTGTTTTTAGCAATCGCTTCATCTAAATTGGTTTGAAAACTATAGTTTGCCGGTCCGTCAGGGTCCATACCTTGAACTTGTCCGTAAGTCAATCTTAAAGTCAAATTAGCATCGGGATACAACATTTTATCGCTGTTTTGAACCATTTGAGCTTTCATATATAGTCTGTTGAAATAAGAGAGATTGTTGTTGAAATCTGCGATTGCTGGCGAAACCACTTGACGGCGATATTGTGCAATAGTATTATATAAACGCCAAGCTGGGTCTGACAATATTTTCATCGTGTCTTTGGTGGTTGCGGTTTGCACTAATTGCTCCAATTTTTGAATATTAGTCAAAAGACTCAAGTCAAAAATTTCATTTGCTAACAAATTGAAGTTTCCTTTATATTCTTTTTTAATTTTCAATAAATCTTTTGAAATCCAACTGCCGGCATTGTTAAAATACATTGGAATCAATACATTGAAAGCATCTTTATCTGTTTTAATATCATAGTTTTTGTAAAAACCACTCATTGTTACATATATTTTATTCAATGTGTCTTTTAGCTTTTCTTCATTTTTGATAGTTCTCATCAAAGTCAACATTTTGTCGAGCGTTGCTGATTGTTGTAGTAGTTCTACTCCATAAAGTGCTTCTTGAATATAGGTTTCAGCTTTCAAAGCGCTATCAGCTTTTAAAGAAATGACTTGAATTTTTGCTAATATGTCTTTAGCGTAAGTCAATTCTTCTTGGCTGCTTGCCCAAGCTTGAAATTCATTTTCTTTAGCTTTTTTCAAGTCCATTACATTATTAATAGACAAACCACGAACCTCGCCTTGCCATTTTTTCCAGCCATTAGCTACTCCTGCTCTTTTTGAAGTGTATTTCAAAAAAACATCTCTATTGTCTGTCATGTTTTTAGTCCATGAAGCTAACTTTTGAGTTCTTGCAGCAATTCTGATGGGGTCAACAATGGAATAAATTTGATTAAGTTGATATGAAGAAATATATTCTTGTGTAGTGCCAGGAAACCCATAGACCATTGTGAAATCACCTTCTTTGTAGCCACCAACGTTGATGGTGAAAAAGTTTTTTGTTTGGTAGGGTTTGTTGTCTTTGTTATAAGAAGCAGGTTTGTTGTTTTTGTCGGCATAAACACGGAACATGCTGAAATCGCCCGTGTGGCGTGGCCACATCCAATTATCCGTATCACCACCAAACGAACCTATTCCGTTTGGAGGGAAGCCAACCAATCTTACATCATTAAAAGTTTCGGTAATAAGTACCCAATATTGATTACCATAAAAATAGGGGCGAATGGAAGCGTCCATTTTTGTGGTGAATTGAAACCCTTTTTCCAGATTTTTAATTCTTGTAGCAATTAAACTGTCTCTTTTCCCACCGCGCATGCTATCCGGAACACCGTCTAAAATCAAATCGGTCACATTTTCCATTTTTCTAATAAATGTAACAGAAAGTCCAGGACAAGGAATTTCTTCTTTGATGTTTTGAGCAAAAAAACCATTGGCAAAATAGTCTTTTTCTCTACTGCTCAATCCCTGAACCGTTCCATAACCACAATGGTGATTGGTTAATAAGAGTCCTTTTGAAGAAATGATTTCGCCTGTGCAGCCCGACCCAAACAAAACAACGGCATTGTTTAACCCTGTTCCATTTGAATTATAAATTTGTTCTATAGGTATTTGAAGTCCGAGCGCTTTCATGTCGGCTTCTTTTTGCTTGATAGTTGGTGGAAGCCACATGCCTTCTTTGGCAATAGCGGTCGTTTGGAGTCCAACGAATGCGATTAAAATGGCTGTCTTAAAGGCAGAAATTTGTTTCTTTTGTCGTGAAAACATGATGAATATTTAAGTTTCGAGAAATAAAAATACGCTGTAATTATAAAAGTTTTACTCAAATTGGTATATTGGCCTAATATAAAGTGAAATTCTTTTTCAGGATTATGAAAAAACGCTTGCTTTTTGTAGCATTTTTGATGCTTCAACTCATTCAAATCAAGGCCCAAAGCTTGATAAACGCACCGGATACTGTTTGTATTCGACAACCTATTCAATTAACTAGCAATGCTGCGGCAAGTTCTTACTTCTGGGGTTTTTGCTCAGGCTATTTGATGCAAAATCCAGTTCAAAGCAACTTAGGTGTTATGCCTAGTTTCAACCAACCGACAGCAATAGATGTTGCGAAGGATGGTGCCAATTATTATGGTTTTGTTGCTAATTCAGGAACTGGTGAATTGGTTCGTCTTGATTACGGAAACAGTTTAGCAAACACGCCAACAGTTGTGAATTTTGGAACAATCAATAATACTATTCCATTGTTTACCACTAAGCTTAATTTAATAAAAGATGCCGATGGCAATTGGTTTATGTTCGCGTGTGGAGGTTCTAATAACACCAATTCATCAATTGCTAGAATTGATTTTGGCAAGTCATTGAGTAACAATCCAAATGTGGTGAATTTTGGTGATTTTGGTGGTGAATTAAATTCTCCAAGAGGTATTTTTGTTCAAGAACAAAATGGAAATTATATTGGTTATGTTGCTAATAATGTTGACAACAAATTATTGAAACTAAACTTTGGTCCCAACATATCTTTCACACCTGTTTTAACTAACCTAGGGACAACATTCGCTTTGGATAATGCCTCTGACATGGCTTTGGTTAAAGAAAATGGGGAGTGGTTTGCTTTTGCAACCAACCAGACAAGTAACAAATTAGTTCGTTTAGATTTTGGAACTGATTTAAATGTTAATCCTGTTGCCAACGATTTAGGTGATTTAGGAGGTAAGTTATTTGGACCAACAAGTATTTCAATTAGTAAAGATTGCGGTTCGATTCATTTGATGATAACTAATGGAGTGAGCAATAATGTTACTATGGCTGATATAAGTGATATCAAAGGAGCTTACACTGCAAGGATTCTATTAGGAACGGGCGCAATGGCAATCCCATCAAGCATTTCAAGAATTATTAGAGATAAAAATGATGTTTATGTTTTTGTAACTAATGTTTTTGACAACACCTTAACAAGATTGGTTTTTTCAAGTTGCACTAGTAGTAATATTGCATCAGCTACAACAGCTTTACCTCCAGTTTTTCAATATTCAACTCCAGGAACTTTCAATTTGTATTTAGCTATAAATGAAGGTTTACCAACAATGCAAGTTGAATGTCGTCAAATAGTTGTTTTACCAATGCCGCAAATGACCTTTCATAATGACACAACTATTTGCCAAGGTGATACTTTGAAATTATTTATGCAGGCTTATGGCTCATTATCTCAAACTTGGTATCCTAACTACAACATTTCAGACACAGCAAATTTTGCAGTGAAAGTTTGGCCTGAGTTCTCAACAAATTATCACGTAGTGTTGCCTTACACTAATGGTTGTATCGTTGACACACCTGTTAAAGTTACCGTTAGTAAAATCAAAGCTGACGCAGGCGCTGACCGAGTGTTGTTTGATGGTGCAAGCACTTTGCTTGGTGGACCAATGACAACTGTTAGTGATAGTGTTACATTGTTTACATATAATTGGTTCCCTGATCAAAACTTAACGGCTAACAATATTCCCAATCCAGTTGCTTCGCCGACTACTGATTTTACCTATTATTTAGAAGTGCGTAACAGTTTTGGATGTTATGATATAGATACTGTGATTGTTGGTGTCAATTGCAACAGTATTAATTTACCAAATGCATTTTTGCCAGAAAGTAAAAATAGCAACACCAACACTTTTGGAGTGCTTAATAATCAAATTGTGAAGTTGAATTATTTTATAATATTTGATCGTTGGGGTAAGAAAATGTTTGAAACAACGGACGTGACAAAGGGTTGGAACGGCGTGGTTGACGGAAATCCAGCTCCAGTAGGTGTTTACATATGGGAAGCTGATGGTTTCTGTGCCCAAGGCAAACGAATAAAACGATCAGGAAATGTCACTTTAATTCGGTAACCTTTTATAAAAAACATAAATTTAAACTGCTCCAAATTGGGGCAGTTTTTGTTTTATTGAAAGTTTCTATTTTTTCATAAGCAGAAACAAAAACTGAAAATTCAGTATTGACAATTTTAAGTTAGACATTTGCTAAACAAAAAAATTATCAAAGAATATGAACAATCAATTTGTAACAGTAGGAATGCAATTCCCTGAGTTCAAGAAAAAGTCAGTTGTTTCTTTAGAAAAAGGAAAAGAATTTCAAAACATCAGCAACGAGGACATGGCTGGTAAATGGACAGTGATGTTTTGGTGGCCTAAAGATTTCACTTTCGTGTGCCCTACAGAAATTGCTGAGTTCAATAAGAATTTTTCAAATTTTCAAGACAGAGATACCTTATTATTAGGAGCATCAACAGATACTGAATTTGTACATTTGGCTTGGAGAAAAGACCATGCTGATTTACGTGATTTGCGTTTCCCGATGATTGCAGATACTTCTAAAAGCTTAGCTGAAGCTTTAGGAATTTTAAACGACGGTGAGCGCATTGCTTATCGTGCAACTTTCATCATCGATCCAGAAGGAATCGTTCGTTGGGTTAATATTAATGATTTGGCTGTAGGACGTAATGTAGCTGAGGTTTTACGTGTTTTGGATGCGCTACAAACAGACGAATTATGCCCATGTAATTGGACTAAAGGCGAAGAAACTTTGTCGCATAAATTAGCTGCTGAAAATGCTTAATAACTAAAATGAAAATTGGTTTAAAATGGGGCTTGACTATCAAGTCCCATTTTTTATTTTACTTTTGTTTCATAAAAGGAAATGGTGTCTTCCTAATTGAACCGCCCTAAAAAGCTGATGGCGCCTGGTTAATTTAAGTTCAAGCTTATAATCAGGTTTCTATGCAACAAAAAAAAGACACAAATCAGCAAATAATTTTAATGTTTCAACAATTCCCATCATTCCTATTTTTTTTAAAATGGATTGCGTTGTCATTACTTATTGGCTTAATAGTTGGTAGCTCCTCTGCATTTTTTTTACAAACTTTAGATTGGGTTACTCAATTTCGTGAATCCCATTTATGGATAATTGCGCTACTGCCAATTGGAGGTTTTCTTGTTGGTTTGTTGTATCATCATTTCGGAAAAGAAAGTGAGCTTGGAAATAATTTGTTGATTGATTCAATTCATGATCCTCAAAAACAAATTCCAATAATAATGGCACCATTAGTTTATGTTGGTACTATTGTTACGCATCTTTTGGGTGGTTCGGCTGGAAGGGAAGGAACTGCATTGCAAATGGCTGGCGCATTTTGTTCGCCCATCGGAAAAATCTTTCGATTGAGCAGCAATGAAAAAAGTACTTTGGTAATTGCAGCAATTGCTGCTGGTTTTGGATCTGTTTTCGGAACACCATTAGCAGGTGCAGTTTTTGCTCTAGAGTTTTATTTTATTGGAAGAATAAAACATGAAGCCATTTTCCCTGCTTTTGCCGCATCTGTTTTTGCAGCTATAACAACAAAAATGTGGCATACACAACACACCCATTTTTCAATTGACTTTATTCCAAGTGTCAATTTTTTATACGTTTTATACGCAGTTCTTGCTGGCGTAATATTTGGTCTTTGTGCAGCTAGTTTTAGTAAAATGATTCATTGGTTAACCTCAAACATTAAGTCAATAATTGTCTATCCTCCTTTGAGACCATTGCTCGGTGGTGTCATCATTGCGATCTGTATTTGGCTTTTGGGAACGACAAAGTTTATCGGACTTGGTGTGCCAACAATCGAACTTTCTTTTCATCAACAATTGCCGATTTATGATTGTTTTTTTAAAATGTTATTTACCATATTTACCTTATCAGTTGGTTTTAAAGGTGGTGAAGTAACTCCATTGTTTTTTATTGGTGCAACTTTGGGAAGTGCCTTGAGTTTGTTTGTTCCTTTGCCCACCGGGCTTTTGGCAGGAATGGGATTTGTAGCTGTTTTTGCAGGTGCAACGAATACACCAATTGCTTGTATCATTATGGCACTTGAATTATTCGGTAGTGAATGTGGTGTTTTTGTTGCTATTGCTTGTGTGGTTTCCTATTTAATATCGGGGCATAATAGCATTTACAAACATCAGATTATTGGTGGTTCGAAACATGCTTTTTTAGAAAAACATAAAGGCAAACGAATTAGCGAACTTTGATGTTCATTCCAAAATCAAATTTTCATAAATGAAACAATAGATTAACTCTATTTCTGCAATTGAAAGGCTAATTTACTTTTGTGCCTCATTAAACAAATTAAAAAATCAAAACATGATACAGAACGAAACTGTAATTAATTTTTTTCAAGAGCTTGGTGTTCCTGCTGATTTTCATTCATTGAGTATTGAAAAATTGGCTGTTGCTGATAGTCGTTTTTTGCGCGACTTAAAATTGAATGTAGCCAATGTTTTAGGCAGCGCAAATATGACGAAGAAAGAAGCGTATCTACTTGCATTTGCTGTTGCTGTAAATCAAAAAACAGAGGTTTTAATGAATGCATTTGAAACTCGAGCAAAGAACGAAGGCGCTACTGATGCTGAAATTGCTGAAGCTGTTGCATGTACTGCAGTGATGAACATCAACAATATTTTTTATCGTTTCCGTCACTACATGGAAGGTAATGAATATTACGAAAAAACACCAGCAGGCTTGCGTATGAATGTGATGATGAATCCTGTATTAGGAAAAGAGTTTTTTGAATTGATGAGTATTGCAGTTTCTGCAATTAATGGTTGTGAGCGTTGTGTGACTTCTCACGAAGCATCAGTGAAACAACATGGAACTTCAGAAGCAAGAATTTATGACACCATAAGATTAACAGCTGTCATAAAAAGCCTTTGTACCATTATGTAATTCTAATTTTTAAAAAGTAACAGCGGTTGAGTTTTCGCTTTCAACCGCTGTTTTTATTTTGATTATTCTTGAACAATTTCTTTTGCTGCTGATGGAATTGTTACACCAACACAAAATATCATTTCATAAGTCCCAAAAGCTTGTTTGGCTGTGCCTTTGTAGATTTTCAAATTAGAATATCTAGCATAATCAAGCTTATTAGCAAACTCAAAAAAAACATGTTTTTTCACTGTTAATCTAACTGCAGCTTCTAGTCCAGTGTTCCAACCGCCAATCTGAAAATGTGGATCATTGTCCATTCCAAAAAAACTGTTTTGAACATGTGGAACAACTGGGCCTACACCAAATTTTCCAAAGGCATCAACTTGAAAATTCTTTTTGGCATCAGCATAAAATTGCCATCTTTTCACTAGGTTGATAAGAAAGAAATTAGCTCCATTGTTGAGATAATAGTAAAATCCATTGCTAGACTCAAAATTCACAGTTGTATCAAGAGGTTGATTGTTGAATGTTCCTGTGATGTTGACTTGTTGAGGTTCTTTAATGATATATTTGGTGTGGTCGAAATTAATTTCAACGCCCCAACCTTTATCTTCATTAAACATGTAACCAATCCTATAATTGTATTGCGGAATTGAAATTGCTTTGTTGAAAATGCCCGTTGTCCATCCTGGATTGTCGTGTGCCTCTACGTTATTCAAGCTGTAATTATTGCCTAATTCATTTTGCTCCACATGCACTGTGCTTTTTGTGTACCATTCTTTGTTATAGCCCCAAGCGAAATAAAAACTTTTGTTGGGTCTTTTGGTTTTGTTTTGAGCTTCAACACTAAATGAAAAAAGCATAATTATCAAAACACTTAATAATATTTTGTTGTTCATAATTTATGAATTGGGCGCAAAAATAAGATTCCTACTTCGATTAAGGTTGATGCTTTTTGTCATGTATTGATTTATGTTTCATAAGTTAAATATTGAAATCACAGAACTCATTGTTGTTGAAATCCTATTTTTGTTAAAATTTGATAAAATTGAAAAGATTATTTCTAGCCCTTATTCTTTTGCCTAGCCTTGTTCAGGCTCAGTTTGGCAGTTACTATGATTCAGCTTTAGGTTTGAATGGTCAACCATTGAGACAGGCATTACATAATATTATTAAAAATAATACTAATATTGGTTACGCTGCTTTGTGGACAGCTTATCAGACTTCTGATAAAAAATCAAATGGGAAAGTTTGGGATATATATTCCGATAAGCCAGGACAAACACCGCAATATGAATTCACTTTTGTTGCGGACCAGTGCGGAACCTATAATAATGAAAGCGATTGCTATAATCGAGAACACACCATTCCTGAAAGTTATTTTGGGGCTTCGGAACCTACTCGCTCAGATTTATTAATTGTTTTTCCAACTGATGGTTATGTCAACAATAAAAGATCAAATCTCGCTTATGGGAAAGTGAGTAATCCAACATGGACTAGTCAAAATGGTTCCAAGCTAGGACCTAATGTTTATTCTGGAGCGCCTAACTCCACTGCGTTTGAGCCAATTGATTCTTTCAAAGGTGACTTGGCTAGAACTTATTTTTATTATGCTACAAGATATTATAGTTTGGATGCCGGATGGAGTAATTGGGATATGGCGGTTGGTGCCGAACTCAAACTTTGGGCAGTTCAAATGTTGCTTGAGTGGCATCAACTTGATCCTGTGAGTCAGAAAGAAAAGCTACGTAACAATGCAGCTCAAACCATTCAACAAAATCGAAATCCTTTTATCGATTATCCCCAATTTGTAGATTGTATTTGGGGCACAGGTGATTGCAGTTCGATGGTCAATATAGGTGATGTTTCCAATAATATAAAAATTTCTATTTATCCAAATCCTGCAACAAATTTTATAAATGTGCGATTGCCATTTCAACAAAATGCTACTGCTGAATTAATAGTTTTTGATCTTTCAGGAAGAAAAATCTGGTCGGAAAAAGTGCCTAAGAATGAAATCAGCATTGAAACTAGTTCATGGGCTAAAGGTGTTTATGTGTTGAAATGCCAAACGGAACAAACTATAACAACTCATAAAATCTCAATTCAGTAAAATATATTCAATATGATTGTTGCTGATATAATGGCTTGTTTGGAAGCTTTTGCTCCGCTTAGTTTTCAAGAGAGTTATGACAACTGTGGTTTGCAAGTGGGAGATAAGCAAATGAGTCTTACAGGCGTTTTGTTGACTTTGGATGTTACTGAAGAAGTTTTAAATGAAGCTATAGAAAAGAATTGCAATATGATTGTGGCACATCATCCGTTGATTTTTTCAGGATTGAAAAAAATTGTTGGTGCCAGCAGCATTCAAAAAATAGTGACCAAAGCCATTAAAAATGACATTGCGATTTATGCTATTCATACAAATTTAGATAATGTGTTGAGCGGCGTTAATCAGATGATTGCTCAAAAATTGGGTTTGAAAAATTCTAAAATTTTATCACCAAAATCCGGATTGTTATGTAAAATTATTACATATGCTCCAAATGCTTCTGCTGAAAAAGTCCGTCAAGCCATGTTTGCAGCAGGAGCCGGAAATATAAGCGAATATAGCAATTGCAGTTTCAATACTGAAGGGAAAGGGAGTTTTCAACCAAGTGAAAAAGCTAATCCATCGATTGGAAAAGCTGACGGACAAACCGAATGGGTTGAAGAAACAAAAATTGAAGTAATTGCGCTTCGACATCAAGTAGCAACAATTGTGAATGCTATGAAAATATCACATGAATATGAAGAAGTTGCTTATGATATTATTGCTCTTGAAAATGTACATAACTCAATTGGAGCAGGGCTTGTGGGCAATTTACCTGAACCAATGAATGAACAAGATTTCATGAAATGGGTTCAAACTCAAATGCAAGTAAAATGTATTCGTCATACGCCTTTTTTACAAAAGCCGATTCAGCGCGTGGCGGTTTGTGGAGGCTCAGGAAGTTTTTTGTTGAAAGACGCAATATCCTCAAAAGCAGATGTTTTCATAACAGGAGATTTTAAATATCATCAGTTTTTTGATGCTGAAAATCAAATCCTCATTGCCGATATTGGGCATTATGAAAGCGAACAATTCACAAAAGAATTAATAAAAGATATTCTTAGCAGAAAATTCCCTAATTTTGCCGTTCTTTTATCAACTATAAATACGAATCCCGTAAATTATTTTTGCTGATATGGCTACTGTTAAAGACTTTTCGGTTGAGGAAAAACTAACCGCTGTGCTCACCTTACAGAAAATTGATTCCAAAATTGATGAAATCAAAACCTTGAAGGGAGAGCTTCCAATGGAAGTTAAAGACTTGGAAGACGAAATCGAAGGGCTTCAAACCCGCTTGAACAACATTGATGCTGAAATTGATAGCATTGAAAAATTTGTTGATGCAAAAAATGAAGCAAAAAAAGAAGCTCAAGCGCTCATCAAGAAGTACGAAAAACAACAAGACAACGTAAAAAATAGCCGCGAATTCGAAGCCATCAACAAAGAGATGGAAATGCAAGAATTAGAGGTGAAACTTTGCGACAAACACATTAAGGACGCTAGCTTTGAGTTGAAAGACCGACAATTTGCTCGCAACAAAACAGAAGAAAAAATCAATGTATTGAAAGATGCATTGACTGTTAAAAAGTCTGAATTGGAAAAAATTATTGCTGAAACAGACAAGGAAGAAAAGCAATTGGTTCAGAAATCAGAAGCAGCAAAAGCTAAAGTTGATGCTCGCCTTCTTGCTGGCTACGAGCGCATTCGTGGTAGCTACAAAAACGGATTAGCTGTTGTGCCAATCGTTCGTGATTCTTGTGGCGGTTGTTTCAATGTAATCCCGCCTCAGCGCCAATCTGAAATTCGTCAAAGAAAGAAAATCATCGTTTGCGAACATTGTGGACGTGTGATGGTGGACAACGACCTCAACGACCAAGTGAAAGTAAATACAAAATAATA
>CAZNVQ010000054.1:0-17171 GCA_964576425.1 uncultured Flavipsychrobacter sp.
CATTCGTCAGTTGGACCTTCAAGACCCCGACACGGCAACACAATGGGAGGTGGTGGCAGGTCAAGACACCATCACTGCATTTCATCAATATAGTTCCATTGGTTTGGGTCCGGATGACAAATTGTACATTGGCAATTGGAATGGCTTCAGTAATGCGATGAGTGTGTTGAACAAGCCTGATGCGAAGGGCTTAGCAAGTGAGTTTTGCCCTAAGTGTTTGCGATTTGATAATTACCATGATGGAGCAAATGTGATGCAACCGCCCAATATGCCCAACTACAAGCTAGGCGCAGCCACACCTATCTGCTGGCCATTAGGAGTGGAGGAGGTTTCAGAACAAACGGCATTGTCAGTTTATCCCAATCCTGCAAATGGTAGTTTTACGATAGCCTACCAACAAAGCAGTCAATTTATCCTCACGGATGTGATGGGCAAAAGATGCATGGCCATAGCACTGCCATCAGACAAGAACAAAATAGAAGTCGATGCAAAACAACTATCGTCAGGTGTTTATTTTTGGCACCAAGAACGAGGAGGGGTGATGGTGAATTCTGGTAAATTAGTGATTGTGCAGGAGTGAGGTTGAGTTTCAAAACAATATAAATTAACCCAAAACAATTACGGCTTCCGTTTCGGAAGCCGTAATAATGATATATTAAAACATATAAACCTTATTCACTTGTTTGTTCTTCACTTGAAGGAGCTTCATCTGTTGGTGTTGTTGTCCCAGCAGTTGGTGATGTTTCGGTTTTTTCAACATTCGGTTTTGGTGCATTCATTTTTTCTAAATCTTCCACCTGTTTGCGTAAATCCTCAATTTTGGAGATTTTATGCTTTATCTTAAATTCTGTTTGGCTGATTAATTTTTCTAAGTGTGATTTAAGTTCATCTTCTTTGTTGCCCGGCGACACATTACCTAAAGCACCTTTGAAGTCTTCCAGTCTTGCTTTTTCTTCATCAAGTTCTTGTTCCAATTGTTCTAGGAACGATTTAGTTTTTTGGAATTTTCCTTGAATTTGTTTTTCGACAAACAATTTGCGCTTTTCTCTGTCCTCGTCTTTGCGATTGAAGAAATGCTTACGAGCAGCTAAAAACTGTTCCCATAAGCTATGAATGAATTCACGAGGAACCTGACCAATTTTTTTCCATTCGGTCAATAGTTCGTTCATTTCTTCGGTGGTCTCTCGCCAATTGGTTGAATTCTTGATGCTTTCGGCACGTTTCAACAAAGACAATTTTTGAGCATAATTATCTTCTTGTTCCACTCGAATGGATTGAAGAAACTGACGCTTGTTGTTAAAAAAAGTTTCTTTAGCAACACTCATTCGGTTCCACAATTCTTCTGCTTTATCGATGGGAACTTTACCAACACTTTTCCATTTTTCAAGTATCTCGGCAAATTCAGTTGATGTTTTAGCCCAGTCTGTGCTGTCTTTTATGTTTTCTGCTTGTTCAACTAAAGCTAATTTTTCAAGCAGGTTTTTTTCTTGTTCTCCTTGAATGATTTCGAAATGAGCTCTTTTGCGTTCATAGAATTTATTTTTGGCAAGAATGAATCTATTCCACAATTCTTCATTTTTATCATGAACGGTTCTGCCAATTGTGCGCCAAGTGTCCATGAGGTTTTTGAAAATTTCGGTAGTTTCTTTCCACGATTCAGCATCAGCAATGCTTTCTGCTTTTTCCACCAATTCCATTTTCAAATCTAAGTTGCGCATCATTTCTTTTTCTTGTTCGTCCTGATGTGCTCTTTTTCTTTCGAAAAATTTATTTCTCGCAACTTCCAATCTGTTCCAAAGGGCTACATTTCTGTGCTTGTCAAGATTACCAATATTGCGCCATTCGTCTCCAATGGATTTAAGTTTAAGGGTATCTTCTTTCCAGTTCGTACTGTTTTCGGCAATCTCTTCAGCCGATAAAGTAATCGCTAGTTTCTGTGCATAATTTTGTTCGATTAAATGGTTCATTAAATGTTCCATTTGTTTCATCGAAACCATAAGTGCTTCAAAATCGCCAATTGCATTGGTGTGAAGCAAGTAGTCTTTTAGTCTTGAAACCTTTCCAACAAGTTTAAGTTTGTCTTCGGTTTGCGCTAATTCTGTTTCCACTTCTTTCACTTTAGCAGCTACTTCGGGAAACTTTTCAATCAAAGCTTTCAATGCTGCATCTGCTTGTTCAATGGTCAAGGTGAGTAACACCTTTTCAGGATAGTTTTCTGTTTTTTTCAACAGTAAAGATCCATCTTCTAATAGATGGCAGAATTGTTTTTCTGGGAAGTTTACATTTTCCCACCAGGTAATCAGTTGATTTGTTTGGTTAACTACGTTGGTCATACCTCTTCCAAAATTTTTTTAAAGTACAGTGTTACATCATTGTTGATGCTGCAATATAGTAATAAAGCATTATAGAAAATAGCTTTATTGTTTTACATAGATGATTATTTTCCAAATACTTTTTGTAATAATTCAGTTACTCTTGCCGCAGGATCTTTTCTGATTTTAGCTTCTTCGCTTGCAATAGTCACAAACATGCCATTCAATGCCCTTTCTGTAACATATCCTGTCAAATCTGGATTTATTTTATTGAAAGTCGTTGGCAATCTATTGTAGGCTGAAAAAAGTTGGTTCCAAGTATTAGCAACATTAAGCTTGTTGAGCGAAGCTTCGATTACGGGTCTGAAAGCTGCCGTTAAAGCTGCATTGGTTTTGAGTTTCAAGAAGTTTGTAGCGGCGTCATTAGGTCCTTTCACAATATTAATTCCATCTTGTATCGTCATATTCTTGATTGCGTTCAAAAAAATGGGAGTTGCTTTTACTGCTGCATCTTCTGCTGCTCTATTGAGCAAGAGGATAGTGTTGTCGGCAACCGAACCCATTCCTAGATTACGTAATGTTGATTCAACTTTAGCCGCTTCTTTAGGAAGTCCAATTTTGATGAGGTTGTTGGTGAAATAGCCGTCTTTAATAGAAAGCTTATTGGTTGCATTTTTAGTGCCCACATTGAGTGCATCTTTTAGCCCGCCAACGATGTCGGCATTGGACAAGTTGCCCAAACCTTTAGTGTTGCCGCTATTAGTTGCCGTTGTTACAACAGCATTGACCACATTACGAAGATTTTGTGCTTCGGCGATGTTGGTTTGTGAAAGTGAAAATGCCGTTAGCGCAATTACTATTGATGAAGTTTTTTTCATGATTATAATTTTTTATAAAGGGTAAGTAGTCAAAAACAATACCAATTCTTTAAAAATTAGATTGTTCACCGTCCCCTTGTTTGATGTTGTCTCTCTCTTTAACAGGAGAATTATTCATTTTTTTCATATTAGTACGAGCTTCACCTTTTCCAAAGCGATAGCTAAAGGTCAGGTTTACAATTCTGGTTTCACGGTCGCGATAAATGTATTGATTGGCTCCAGTAAACTCATACAAGTTAGTATATTTCCTGCTATCCAACACATCGGAAATATTAAGCACCACATTGGCTTGGTTGTTCCAGAATGATTTTTTAATCGCAACATCTATCCAATAAACTTCTAGCACCTTTCCTTGGGCAGCCACTTTTGGTGCTTCGTAAGTGCCACTAAGTTGAACAGAATAGTTTTTCGGTAGTTTAATATTGGAATTAAACTTGCTGAACCAACTCGTCCCTGTGTTGTTCAAATTACTGCCCACTAAGCCTCCGCTTAGAATTTCATTTCTAAAAAAATTGAAATTTAGCGTGGCATCCCAAATTGGAAGTAGTTGAAATTTTCCAGTCAATTCCAAACCAAAAGTCACTCCTTCTTTTAGGTTTTGTGGCATGGTGAAACTTCGCCCTGAGGAATCGTCACTAAATCTTTTGATTTTATCAATGATGTTTTGGGTGAATTGATAATAGCCGCTCGCCATGAAACTATGTCCTTTCTTGAATTGGCGACTGTAATTAATTTCTGAGTTATGTATGAATTCTGGAATTAAATCTGGATTACCCGCGCTGGTATCCATCGGATTGCTCACATCTTTGTAAGGCATCATTTGGAAAAAACTTGGTCGGTTAATTCTTCTAGTGTAGCTAATAAATAATCCTTCATTATCACTAAGCTTGTATGAAACAAATGCTGAAGGAAAGAAGTTGGAAAACTGATTGCCATAATTGGGTACATTGGCAGGTAGCAAGGAAGAAGTCCCGTCGTATTTTGAAAACTCATATCTTAAGCCCAATTGGTAGCCAAATTTTCCTCTTTGATCGTTGAAATTGGTATATAATGCTTGTTGTTGTTGTTGGTATTTATAGTCTGTTTGTAGAATGCCATCTTTCACAAAACCATTACCATCGCCTTTATCTATTTTTGCATTGTTGCTACTTTCAAACCAAAACAATTGCATTTTCCAGCCTGCATCTAACCTGCCATTTGGCGACAAAAATGGGGTGGTGAAATCTGCTTGTGCATTCAGGCTTGTGTTGCCTCCTCTGCCTGGTGCGCTTTGTATAATTGGGCTGCCAATTGGAATCATGTTTGCATCATAATAATTGGTAGAAAATTCATTACGGCGCACCACATTTGTTCTTGCAAAAGTTATGTTACTTGAAATTTCTTGCTTTGGTTTTTTCATTTTATGCTTGAAGTCAACCGAAGTGGAGCTCGATAAAGGTCCACCCAAATTATCGCTCGAACGTATTGCTTTATCATAAATTACACCACCAGAATAATAATCAAAATTGGTATTACCCTTACTGCCCCAAAGCATCCAATTGATGTTCTGCGTCAAGGAAAACGTATTGTTAGCATTGGGTGTGAATTCCGCTCCAATAGAATTGAACAAACCGCCCTGAGTTTTAGTCAATTCTTCGTAACTACCGGTGTTCAGTTCTCCAGTTGTTGCTTTTCTTTCATTGCTTGTATTTTGATAAGTTGGATTCATTCTGTAGCTTGAATTCAAGAAAATATTCCACTTATTATTTCTCATGTTCATGCCCAAACTAGCATTGTATTTATCCCTAGAACCAACACCCACAGAGGCATTGCCATTGAATCCGAACCTACTGTCTTTTTTGGTTATAATGTTGATGATACCCGACATGCCTTGGGCGTCATAGCGTGCCGAAGGATTGGTAATGATTTCAATATTCTGAATGCTTGATGCAGGCAAACTTTGTAAGGCTGATGCCACATCTCCACCCAGTAACGTTGCTGGCTTGCCATCAATCAACAAGGTCGTTTCCTTACCTCTCAATAAAATATCGCCGTCCACATCAACAGCTAAAGAAGGAATGTTTTTCAACACGTCTGTTGCACTTCCACCTGAAGAAGTAGTGTTTTTTTCAACGTTGAAAACCTTCTTATCTACGCTCATTTCCATCATTGCTTTTTCGCCTGTGATGGTAATTTCATTTAAAGAAACCGCAGCTGCACTGAGCATAATTTTACCCAATTTCTTATGATTCGTTTCTTTTGAAATTTGTATTTCAGTTAAGTATCTGTCGTTGAAACCAATGCTGTTGATGCGCAACATGAAATTACCCAAACCAGTTGGTTCAATATGAAAACTACCATCCTCTTTTGATAAGTCACCGTTGACAACCGTTGTGTCTTTTCGCAACAAAGTAACCGTTGCGTACCCAATTGGATTACCTTTAGAATCAACTAATTTTCCATCAATTTTTCCAATAGAAACAGTTTTCGAATTTTGTGTAGTAGAAGGATTGTTTTGTGCAAAACTTGAATGTAAACTTGTGAACATGAGCACACAAGCAGATAATATTAAAAATTTCATGTATAATTTCGTGATAAAGAGCAAAGTTGCTCTAAAATATTGAATAAAAAAGTTTACTAAAACCTAAGATTAGGCTTAATTGCAACAAATCAAATAAGGAAAAGTTGTTTTAAGATTGATTCAATCTAATTTTTTCCTCAATTAAATAGTGATTTCTGTCTGCCGCACTTCTTGATACCAATTCCGCTATAAATCCAGTGGTGAAAAACAAAGTACCCAAAATCATGGAAGTCAGCGCGTAATAGAAAGAAGGTCTGTTGGTTAATGAAAACTCTTCTGGATTTAAAATTTTTGCAATGATGAGATAAAAAGTGATTGAAAATCCAAAGAGGAAAGTGAAAGTTCCTAACGAACCAAAAAAGTGCATGGGCTTTTTACCGAAGCGGCTGATGAATTGAACCGATAATAAATCTAAAAATCCATTAATAAATCTTTCCCATCCAAATTTAGAAACACCGTACTTTCTTGCTCTATGCACCACTACTTTTTCTCCAATTTTTCTGAAGCCTGCCCACTTCGCCAACACAGGAATGAAACGGTGCATCTCGCCATAAACCTCGATGCTTTTAACCACTTTTTTACGATAAGCTTTCAACCCGCAGTTCATATCGTGTAACTTGATTCCTGAAATGCGTCGATTTACTGCGTTGTATAATTTTGAGGGTAAGTTCTTTGTTATCGCATTATCATATCTTACTTTTTTCCATCCACTCACCAAGTCAAATCCTTCGATGGTGATCATTCTATAAAGCTCAGGAATTTCATCAGGACTATCTTGCAAGTCAGCATCCATCGTGATGATCACATTGCCTGAAGCAGCTTTGAAGCCTTCATTTAGTGCAGCACTTTTGCCATAATTTCTTTGAAATCGAATACCTTTCAATGCGCTGTATTCTTTGGATAAATCCATCACAACTTTCCAGCTATCATCTGTGCTTCCATCGTCAATCATGATGACCTCATGTTGGTAGCCATGTTCCGTACACACACGCTCAATCCAATCTACCAATTCGGGCAAGGATTCTTCTTCATTGAAAAGCGGAATGACAATTGAAATATCTGGATGCATGAATCAAATAAATTGAGCAATAATTTTTTAAACAACAGGATTAGATTCGCCTTTCTTCTTAGGTATTGCCGCAGCAACCAATGAAAATAAAGCGCCAAAAAACATATAACCAAATACAATGCCGCCCATCATGAAAGGCACAAAATATTTTTTAGTCATTTCAATGGCTTGTTCAATTTGTTCGTCAGCCAATCCTTTTTCTTCCATGCTTTGACGAGCAATCTCCATTCCCTTTTCTTTCATTTCAGGAAAAATATAAATGGATATTAAACTCCAGCCGAGCACCACCAAAGTGGTAATGGCAGCGGCTTTGAAACAACTGCTGAACACTTTTCCAAATGTTACAAAGTGGTCGTTTTCTTGAGCATATTTTTGAGCATTCAATATCAAACCAACAATAAATGGAATGTAGGAAACCCATTGCGCCCAAGGTTCAAAATTGAGCCCTAATACATAAAGCGTGATGGCAACAATGGCGATTGCCAAACCTGTTAAAAATCCGTATAATAAGTGTGTTTGCTTTTGTTGCATATCTATAGATTGAAATTTATTTGTTTTTGGTTGACGATGCCAATTACTTTTCCAGGCAGGGTTTGCCCTAAAAATGGATTGTTGCTGGAAATAGATTGCTGGTTTTGTTGTGTTAGTGTAGTAGTGTCTTCGCAGCTAAATAAAGTGAAAGAACCGTTGCTGTCTTCGTTGATGAAACGAATCGGCAAACCAAATATTGTTCTTGGACGAATCGCAATGGCATCTATCAATCTTTCAATGGAAACCTCATTAGTTAAGGCTTTCAGCAAAAGAGGAAAACAGATTTCTTGCACACTCATGCCATCATTAGCATATTCAAATTCTTTTGCTTTCGCATCCCATTCTTGCGGACGATGATGAGAAGCAATACAATCTATTGTGCCGTCTTTCAATCCCTCAATTAAAGTTTGTCGGTCTGTTTCTGAACGCAAGACAGGACTTACTTTGTAAAGACTTTCATAGCTAGTCAACACCGCATCAGTGAGCAAAAGATGATATGGCGTAACCGAACATGTGACTTGTAATCCTTCTTGTTTTGCTGCTCGAATCATCTGTACGCCAGCCTCGGTCGAAATACCTGTTACATGAAGTTTTGAACCTGTGTAGCGAACTAATTCTATATCGCGATGCAGTAAAATCGTTTCTGCTAACACAGGAATTCCTGCCATTCCCAAAGATGTGGAAATTTCACCTTCGTGCATCAGTCCGCCAGCAGCCATGGATGCGTCCAATGGAATTTGTAGTAATATTCCATCAAAGGCTTTGACATATTCAAAAGCTTTTAACATCAAATTGCTTGACTGTACGGGCTTCCAGCCATCCGTAAAAGCTTTGGCACCATGATGATGCATGTCCATCATTTCAGCCAAGTTTTTCCCTTCGATATCTTGACTAATCGACCCCATAGCATGAAGCGAAACAAGTTGATCTTTAGCTTTTTGTTGCACATATTCCACCACCGATTTTGTACTGATGGTTGGTTGTGTGTTTGGTATTAAAAAAACATCTGTAAAACCTCCTGCGGCGGCAGCTTTGAGTCCCGAAGTTATGGTTTCTTTGTGCTCAAATCCTGGCTCACGATAATCTGCAAAGACATCCACAAATCCCGGAGAAATATATAGTATGTTATTATTGGTTTCTGCTGACCATACCTTTTCTCCATCTTTTTCAATTGACGCAAACTGCTGACCAACAGAATTGTTGATGGAGATTTTTTCTATTTTTTGAAAGGAATCGAAATGAATGTTAAGGTCAACAAATTGATGATGACTTTCTGAAAGTGGATGAACAATCTTTGCATGGCGAATAATCACATTCATTTTCAGGAAACTTCGGTTGGTTTTCGAACTCTAGCGGTTAATAAATAGGTTTCAACAGCTAGCATTAGCAAGGCCAAAATAACACAAACTTTCCAAAGCGGAAAACCAGCAATTTGTTTGGTATTGCCCAAGAAATAATGGTCATTGCTGCCAAGCCAGAATATATTTTTATTACCCCAATTCTTTTTCAAGTCATTTGCTGATAAAAATTGAAGATTAGATTCCTTTTTATTTTGGTTCAATGCTACCCAAATTGAATCGTTTACTGAAGAAGTTAAGGCATAAAATCCAGGCTGTTCCACCGATTGAGCAAAGAATATATCCATGCCTGAACCACTTGGTCGCTGAGCTGGAATGATGTTTAGTTTATTGCCATGCACTTGAAATCTACTGCGCTCGTCAGTCAAATTGGTTGGAATAAAAACTGGTTTTGTGCTGCCCGCCGATACCGAGAAAACCCCACCAACGCTAGATTGTACCGCCATTTGATACAAAAAAGGCACAAAAAAATAACTACCCGAAAAATTGGAAGCGCCTTGGTCAATGCTTGTGGTTAATAAATATAATTTTCCTCTATTTGGATTGAATTGCGCTAAATAAGCATCTCCATTTCGATAGGATAAAATAGATTGTTGGTTGGCCGACCAATCTGCACGAACCACATAATGCCATCTTGCTTTAGGCAGTTGCACATTTTCAGGAATTTGTTCAAAAAGGTCTTTCACCAAATCGCTGCCTTGTTGCAAAATGCCGGCTTCTTTACTTGCAGTGTCTATGCCTGAAATGGAAATGGGTAAAATTTTAGATAAAGCATCACTAAGAACAGCAAAGTTTTCAGCCCTTCCCGGAAAAATGCACAAGCTTTTTCCATCAAGCATCAATTGATTGATTTTAGCAATCATCGGATCACTCAAATCAGTTACGCCATTGAGAACTACAAGATGAACTTTCGACCAATCCGCCTCAGTCGAAATGGATTGTTGCTGCACTTTAATGCCTTTGCAAGATTGAAAAGCAGCTTGAAGAAACGGATTAGTATTTCCTTCATTCAAGACTAAAACTTGTTGGTTGGCTGCGCTCCGCGCCGTTATTCTAAAGCTATCGTCATAGCGCAATTGGGCATCGTTGACGGTAATTAATATTTGATGCCAATCTTGTGATGAAACTTGAAAATTAAAGGTGTCGGTTGAGGTTTGGTTGTTTTCAAAACTTAAACTTGCCGCAGCTTTCACTTGACCATCCACCTGCAATTGCAACACAGGAGCAGTTTTGGGCTTTTCGCCAGCCCATTTGGTCACTACTACCAACTGATTACTTTTGTCAGTGTATAAAAATGGTTGCGATAAAAAAGCGGTATCTATATGAATATTTTCAATGGTTTCGGCTGAAAATGGTAAACCATAAAAACGAATGTTTTTCAGCGCATTGGGATCGTTTTGTTGTTCAAAAGCATGTTGCTGAAAATCGGAACAGTAATACAAATCAGCACCTTCCACACCTTCGGTTTGCACCAAAGTTTGCACAGTATTCAAAATTTGTTCTGCTGTTTTTGTGCTGCTGCTGATGTCCACAGCGTCTAGTGCTTTACTGATTTTATCGGCAGAAATTGGTTTGTAGGAATTGGTTTTGTCGTTGGTAAGCAACAAGAATTTTTCATTTGGTTCAGTGTGGGTCAAAGCCGTGCGAATCGACTTTTTTGCATTTTCTAAAAGTGTCAGCGCACCATTTTTAGCTGACATCGAATATGAATTATCCAAATAAATAACATGTAATCTGTTGGTGCCCGTTTCTTGGTTTTTATTGAAAAATGGTTGTGCAAACGCCAAAACGAGTAATAATAAAAATAAAATTCTAGCTGCTAAAAGCCGCTTGTACTGAACCTCCGATTGTTTTTGCGACCTAAGTTGGATTTGTTGTAAAAAGCGAATACTTGGAAAATAAACCGTTTTGTACTTGCGCAAATTGAACAAGTGAATCAAAATGGGGATAGCAAGGGTCAAGCCAGCCAACAAGAATAAAGGGTAGTGCACACTCACCCAACAAATATATAGGCTTCCCTTCAATTATTATTCTTGTATCATTTCATTCCTTTCTAGGTTTAGCATTTTTTTAAATATTATCATTTTGCCAAAACTATAAGGTAATCATGGTTTTGGGGAATTATCTTTGCCGCATTATTTTTTTTATACCATATGTTAACCGCTCAAGAAATTCGCCAACAGTTCCTCGATTTTTTTCAATCCAAAGGTCATCAGATTGTGCCTTCTGCTCCCATCGTGGTGAAAAACGATCCTACTTTGTTGTTCACCAACGCGGGCATGAATCAGTTCAAAGATTATTTTTTAGGAAATAAAGAAGCTACACATAAAAGAATTGCAGATACGCAAAAATGTTTGAGAGTAAGCGGAAAGCACAATGATTTGGAAGAAGTGGGCGTGGACACCTACCACCATACCATGTTCGAAATGTTGGGCAATTGGAGTTTTGGTGATTATTTCAAAGAAGAAGCCATTGAGTGGAGTTGGGAATTACTCACTTCTGTTTTCGGATTGGATAAAGATAGATTATATGTAACTGTTTTTCAGGGTGATGAAAAAGAAGGTTTACCGAAAGATGAAGAAGCCTATAACTTTTGGAAAAAATGGATTGCAGAAGACCGAATTTTATTAGGCAATAAGAAAGATAATTTTTGGGAAATGGGCGACACAGGTCCTTGTGGTCCGTGCTCTGAAATTCATGTAGATTGTCGCACAGACGAAGAACGCCAAGCTGTGGATGGAAGCAATTTGGTGAATGCCGACCACCCACAAGTGATTGAAATTTGGAACAACGTGTTCATGCAATTCAATCGCATGAAAGACGGTAGTCTTGTGCCTTTGCCTGCTATGCATGTGGATACCGGTATGGGTCTTGAGCGATTGGTGCGTGTACTGCAAGGCAAACAAAGTAACTACGATACAGATTTATTTTCTGGTACAATTGCTGCTATCGAACGAATTACCAATAAAAAATATGGCAATACGGATAGTAAACAAGATATTGCGTTTCGTGTTTTAAGCGACCATATCCGTGCAATCGGTTTCACAATCGCAGATGGACAATTGCCATCTAATACAGGAGCTGGTTATGTTATTAGAAGAATTCTTAGACGTGCTGTACGTTATTATTATTCTTATCTAGATTTCAAACAACCTCTATTACACTTGTTGCTTCCAGTTTTAGCAAAACAATTTGAGCATGTTTTTCCTGAATTGCAACATCAAATTGAACTTGTCTGCAAGGTGGTGAAAGAAGAAGAAGATGCCTTTTTGAGAACTTTGGAAAAAGGGTTGAAAAAAATTGACGACATCATAAAAGACACTCAATCAAACAAGACCAATATTATAAATGGTAAAGCTGCTTTTGAGTTATACGATACTTATGGTTTCCCGATTGATCTTACTCGTTTAATTGGAAGTGAGCATGAATTAAGTGTTGATGAGCAAGCTTTTGAGCAAGAAATGAAGCAGCAAAAAGACCGCTCTCGAGCAGCAACTGCTTTGGACACTGACGATTGGGTGGTACTTCGCGATGGAAGCAATCAGTTTGTGGGCTACAACCAATTGGAAACAACGTCTTCTATTCTCAAATACAGAAAAGTAAAAGCAAAAGGTAAAGAATCTTATCAGTTTGTGTTAGACACAACACCTTTTTATGCAGAAAGTGGTGGACAGGTTGGCGATGCTGGTCATTTCCTATTTGCTAATGAAATCATTGAGGTCCTTGATACTAAGAAAGAAAACGATTTAATTATTCATTTCACAGAATCTGTTCCTTCAAATCCAGAAGCTAGTTTTACAGCTAAAATTGACGCTGCTAAAAGAAGACATACAACCGTGCATCACAGTGCAACTCACTTATTGCATGCCGCACTGCGTCAGGTTTTAGGAACGCATGTGGCACAAAAAGGTTCTTTGGTTCATGAAGGGCAATTGCGCTTTGATTTCTCACATTTCAGTAAAGTGACTGATGAAGAAATAAAACAAATTGAATCCATCGTAAACGAAAAAATTAGAGCCAATGTTCCTGTTGTCATCAAAGAAATGAGCAAGGACGAGGCTGTGGCATTGGGTGCAATGGCTTTATTTGGTGAAAAATATGGCGACCGTGTTCGTGTTGTAATCATGGATCCAAATTATTCTATTGAACTTTGTGGTGGTACTCACGTTGGTGCAACTGGTGAAATTGGATTGTTCAAAATTGTTGCAGAATCAGCTGTTGCAGCAGGGGTTCGCAGAATGGAAGCTGTTTGTGGCGCTGCAACAGAGCAATATGTCCAAGACAGTTTGCAGCTATTACATCAAGTTAAACAAGCTTTAAAAAATCCTAAAGAGTTATTGAAAGCTATTGAAAAGCTTCAAGAAGAAAAGACAAATTTAGAAAAGCATATTGCCAATTTAGAAGCTCGTCATTTGGTTGGTGTCCGCAATGAATTATTGACGAAAGACCAAATCATTAATCAAATCAGCTTTATTGGCGAAATTGTAGAAGTGGGTAGTGCAGATTTATTAAAGAAACTTTGTCTTGATGTGAAAAATCATCTTAATGACCATGTTGTCGTATTGGGCGCAAACATTGATGGCAAGCCGTTTATAGCCGTGGGCATCGATGAAAAAGTGACAGCCGCACGTGGATTAGATGCTGGAAAAATAATTAAAGAACACATCGCGCCATTAATCAAAGGTGGCGGCGGTGGACAAAAATCTTTAGCAACTGCTGGCGGTCAAGATGTGGAAGGTCTAGCCAAATCAATTGCCACTGTGAAAGGTTTATTATAAAAATAAAATGGAAATAAATAAAAATGCCACCAAATCGGTGGCATTTTGCATATTAGTTTGTTTGCAATAATTCGACATCAAATATCAAGGTTGAGTTCGGTGGAATAGACCCAGCACCTCTTGAACCATATCCCAATTCTGATGGAATAAAGAATCTAAATTTGGAACCTTGAGGCATCAACTGCACCCCTTCTGTCCAACCTGATATTACTTGATTCAAACCAAAGCTTGCAGGCTGATTGCGCTTGTAGGAACTATCGAAGATCTGACCATTAATCAGTTTGCCTTCATAATGAACCGTTACTCGACTCATGGCGCTTGTTGGTTTATTGCCATTGCCTTCTTGTAACACTTCGTATTGCAAACCTGAAGCAGTTGTAGTTACTTCCGGACGTTTGCCATTTTCTTCTAAAAATTTTTTTCCTTCTTCCATTTGATTGGCTGATTTGTTGTTTAAAAAATCTCTTAGTTTGTCTTGTAAACTCATAAAGCAAAAATTTAATTCGCTGACTTGCAAAGGAAATCATTTCCGTTTTGTAGAACAAGATTTTTTTTAAGTCATTCAACTATTACTAAATTTTTAACGAAACCTATTTTTGGAAATATTATAAAAATTACCACTTTTGTTGCTCACCATTTCAATTCTTGTTTATGCAAAAAGAATCTTTGCTCAAACCGCTCATCATTGGTATTTCTATTCTACTTACAGCAGTTGTGCTTGGACAAGCCTTTAAAAAACGCAACGCCAACATGGATACTATTTCCTCAATTGGTTTGGGTTCAACCGCTTTTACATCTGATGAAATTTTGTTTTCGGGTAGTTTTTCTGCCAAAGCAATGGATGCAAAATCTGCTTATGCGCTCATCAATGAAAGCAAGGAGAAGGTAAAACAGTTTTTTATTGCCAAAGGTTTCACAGAAAAAGAATTTGTGTTTAGTGGCGTGAACTTCGAAAAGCGATTCAGAACACTGACCACAGAAATGAGTGATGGTAGAACTAAAACGGAAGAAATTTTTGATGGCTATGTTGCCAAACAATCGGTGTCGTTGAGCAGTAAAAAGAATCCTGCTTTGATGAAAAAAATTGAAGAGGTTACTGACAAAACATCTGAACTAATTAACTCAGGTGTTGAATTTGAACCCGAAGCTATTCAATATCGCTATTCCGATTTGATTGGTTTGAAACACGACTTGATTGAAAAAGGAACAAAAGATGCCAAAGAACGTGCAGAAAAAATTGTGGCATCAGCAGATGGAAAATTAGGCAAACTAAAAAATGCAAGTTTGGGCGTTTTTCAAATCACAGGCGAAGGAACAGTTGAAGAAGATACTTATGGTGGCAACAACGACATTTATCATAAAAATAAATTTGCTCGCGTCACTGTTCGCTTAGAGTATGAACTAGAATAGAATGTTTTTAATTCATTAGTAAAGCAAGCCAAATCAAGGCTTGCTTTTTATTTTATGGCGTGTTGAGGTCACTCAATCTAAGCCAATCACTTGTTGATTTGTTTCCATAGAAATAACCATGTGCCCATTCATTATCTAGCTGATCAATGCAAATGAAATCGTTTTGAACGATGTAAGTTTTTCTTCTTTTATCTTTCTTTTTTTCAGCATAGAAATAGGCTTTTGGTTTTGTTACGTATCTTATGCAATTCCAATTAGCCGCTTGTTCAAGCTGAAATGAAATGGGCTCAGTTTTGAAAATTTGAACATTCCAACAGCCTCCATGATCTTCATCAAGATGAATACTTACAGACTTTTCATCAATAATTTTCAATGTACCATAAATCAAATCTTCACCACGACTATCAGGGTAATAGGTTGCAATGCGAACTGTGTCTGCTTCTACAATACCTTCAATAAAAAAAATACAAGAGAATTTAGGACATTTCAATTCTTCGTCCCAACCTGATGATTGGTTGAAATAGCCTGTCAACCGATGATTGAAACTGTCCACTGCAAGATAAAGACCTACATCGTAGTAGCCTGATTGCACTCGTTGCCCAGAACTCAAAAAGGTAAAAGCAACAATTGAATGAATATTAATGAATGTTTCATAGTATAAATATTGTTTTAAGACTCTTCTAACAATCTTCTGTGATAATTTATTTGTACTAGATGATTTGCTAAAAGTGAAGTTAAATGAAACAGGAAAAACTCCGTTGATGATTTTTTGTCCAAAACCAAAATTGGATATTCGTTCATTAAAGCATCATCAATCATTTCACTTAGCGCCTCATTATTTCAAACTATTAATGTACATATTTTCTACTTTAACACGTGCCCAAGGCGTTTTGCGCAAAAAAGTTAAGCTCGATTTTATACTCGGGTCTGTAGTAAAGCAACGAATATCAATCTGTGCACCCATTTTTTGCCACCCATATTTCTCCACCAAATGTTGGAGTATTTGTTCGAGGGTAATGCCGTGTAATGGATTGTTAGGTTGCGTATTTGTCATTTTTATTAAACATTGAATCGTTTCGGTAATTGTTAAATTTCGATTGTTAATTATGAATTTCTAGTTTTAGATAGACCCAATGATTTTAAAAGCTTTTCTACTTTTGAAGATTAGCTAAGCACAACTAACATTCAAATGACGGAGCAACTAGGACTCTTCCCTTGCTTTATAAGCAAGATCATCTAGTTCATTGGCAAGTCTCACAATATGTTTAACAAGAATATTATTAACCTCATTTATATATTCGGATTTTGAATTAAATATTTCAGGGTAATATTGCAAAACATCAGCAGATAATCGCTCTAGCATCATATCTTTAAATGCAGTGTCACGAAGATTAGGATCCTTTAATTTGGAAGTTATTTCATCCAAATTTCTTACCACTTCCTCCAGTTGTTCCTGCTCTTTAGGAGTCCTATTAATGTTTTGAGCGGTCTTGAAACTCATTTCATAATGAATAATAAATTGTTCGAGTATCGATTGAATATCAAAACCCTCTTCCTGAATTATTGTCCACATCTTTGTTTCTTTCGGACCAAAACCGTTGATATTTTTTCTCACATCATCAAAGTATTTTGCAATGTTGGGCAGATGTTGCTTACAATAACGACGCAAGTATTGAAAAGATACAGATGTTTCCCCAATACCATTTTCGGTTTCTGCCTGAACATGAAAAAAAACTAAATCATCGCCTGTATCATTTAATAAATCCTCGACTCTGATATTGGTAATTGTAAACTTATTCATAGTAAAATCAGTATGGTTTTTCTTCGTTTTCAATTGTCATTAAAATTAGTTTTTTCGTTCCAAAAGGTTGTTTTATAAACTAAATATAAACAATGTTAAAAATGTCAATTTGGTGTTTGTCTGTTTCATTGTAGGCGTCGTTTTTCAAACTGTCACTTAACAAAATAATATCCGCTTACTTACATCAGATTTTCTAATGTCATTAATTTTAATGCTACAAAAAACTAAATATTTTATTTAAAACTCTTTGTATTCTAAGAATTTGAAATATCTATCGATTGTATAAATTAAGAAAAGCTATCTTTTTGACTTCTCAATTTCTAACCGTTTACATTTTGAGCATTTATATGCTTAATTACTTAAAACAAACAGCCCCTCGCAAACGCGAGGGGCTGAAACTCTAACCTTATATATGAAACAAAATCTTATTGTTGAGTTGCTGTAAACACTACATCAGTAGCATAGGTTCCAGCA
>CAZNVQ010000055.1:0-16336 GCA_964576425.1 uncultured Flavipsychrobacter sp.
TTTTTATATCTTATCCTTATTTATAGACAATCCTAGACTTTTTGAGGGACGACTAATTAAATTGTTATTGAATATTATTAATGCCTAAATATAATTTATTTCTTTGTTAATTAATAAAAAACCCCTTCAACATTTAATCAGTTCAAGGGGATTTAGATATATTTAACTAATCCTATTTATATGCATAATCGCTCAAATAGTCATAGTGTGATGTTAGTTTTCCTTGCTCACAAAGTGTTGCTCGATTGATGATGTCACTTCCTTCTTTTTTCAATAATTCAGGAATAATATATTTTTCAAAATGCTTTCCAAAATGTAACGAGGCATCACAAGCTAATTCATTTGGTAAATTATCCACTGCCATCACATCCACAGTTTCATTTGTATTTTGAAATGGAGCAACATTTTCACCTGTTTTTTTATCAATACCATAAACTGGATCTGCAATGGTTGAAGCGCCTACATTAATTGGAACTGATCCATTAATGTCGCAAGTAATATCAGCAATTACATTCATCTTGTAATTAGCCATCAGCATGTCTTTTGCGTCAAAAAGTTGTGGAATTTTTTTATCCCAATAGATCCCATTCATCAAAATGTCGGTATGCGCTAAATACCTTCTGAACAAACATTTATAATCTTCAGGAAATTGGTGAAAATCATCGCGTTGGTAGGAACCATTGTCTTTTCTTACATATAAATTCCTGCCTTTCAAGTGGGTGTAAACAGGATAATCAAAACTGTTGTTTAAATAATCTTCATGCTCAACGTATTCAATATCTAATTGATCCATGATTTCAACAATACCACTTGCAACTTTCCCCGAACCAGTAACCGCTATTTTTATTGCAGGCAAATAAATATCTTGATATTGTTCTACCATTTCCTCAAAACTCTTGCAGTTATGAGCAGCTTTCAATTCAAATAATTTATTCTTTTTTCCATAGGTTAGCAAACCGTTGTGCGCACCAACTACTCCTGCAAAAAAACCAAAGCCAAGTATTCTTTGTCCGTCAGCGTGAGTCAAACATTCATAATCAACCATTTTGATTTTTTTTTCAATCAAAGCTTGCATCAAAGGTTGATTATAAGCTTGTTTCTTTTTGGAGTGGCTGAAAAAGAAATACGTCTTATTTGGCATCAATTTTTCGATTTTCACTTCTTTGATGCCAATTAAAATATCGCAATGAGACAAGTCATTACTCATTTCGATGCCAGCATCCAAATAAGCTTGGTCGCTGAAACAACGAGTGGGAGAGGGTTCAACTGTGATTTTTATATTTGAAAATTCTTTCTGAATCATTCTACACTGCTCGGGTGAAAGTACAACTCTCGTGTCTGGTGGGAATTTTTCTTCTCGGATTAAACCAAAATGAAGCATGGGATTTTTAAATTTTGTCAACAAAGATAATGTGCTCATTTTTGTCTTATGGTCAACATCTTCGAATTGTTTGAAATACCCATGAGTTTTCACCCTGATCCTGCAAAAGTGAAAACAAAATTCTATGCGTTGAGCCGTCAATTTCATCCCGACCGTTTTTCGCAAAGTGGACCTGAAGCTTTGGCTGAAGCAATGAACAAAACCGCTGCTATCAACAAAGCTTATAAAATTTTGACCAACCATCAACAATTAGTTCAATATATTTTACGGTTTAACAATGTAATCGTTGATGATGAAAAATTCGACTTGTCGCCCGACTTTTTGATGGATATTGTGGAACTCAATGAATTGTTGGCAGAAGCCGAGTTTGAGCCTTCCAATTCTTCACTTTTCGAGGAAGCTAAAGCAAGTTTTTCCAGTCATTTTGAAATAATTGAAGAAGAAATGGAAGCGCTTACAAAGCAATACGATAGCGGATTTCAAGAAAAGTCAATACTTGAAAAAATCAAAGAAATTTATTTTAAACAGAAATACCTTTTGCGAATTCAGGAAAGAATTACTAAGTTTACAATCCCTTAGACAACAGACTAAAAGTTTGTTGTTCTACTTTAAGCCCAGATGGCGGAATTGGTAGACGCGCTAGACTCAAAATCTGGTTTTCGAAAGGGAGTGCAGGTTCGATTCCTGTTCTGGGCACTAAAATAGCACTTCAATTGAAGTGCTTTTTTTATTGTATCTAAAAATGATTTAAGTCTATTTCTTATAAAATTTTTCTACTTTCAATTGATTACTTTCATCCAAATAATAAGCGAAATAAACACCGCTTCTCAGTTGACCAATATTGATTTTATTGTTTAATGGTTCATTGCCTTGAAACACATTTTTACCCAACATATCAACAATTTTAATTAGCGCACAACCATATGAAACGGTAATGTATTCCTCTGCTGGATTTGGATATATTCTTAATTTTTCTATATTCTGATTTTCAATACTGTTCGTTTGGTTAATTTGAATATCGTCTATTGTCAAATATGAAGCAGTTGATGATTGTGGATCTGTAGTGATGTAGGTAATAGCGTTGGCTGAAGTATCTCTTTTTACAATTGAAGGATCTAAAACTATAGTAGCTGAGTCGGGAATGGCATTGCTTGAATATTGAACAACACAGCTAAACTGAGTAAAGCTAGAAGCTGCAAAAAGTGATGTTTTTCCAATTCCAATTGTATCCCTTTTTTGAGCAGCCGAATTCCATTTTGTCATAATCATCCATGCAATTGCTGTATCAGGAACATTTTGATTATTTTGAATATTTTTCACCAAATTGTCGGTGTATTTATAAAAACCATCATAACCTGAAACCTTTGAATTTACTGGGAAAATTTGAATGGCTTCTGATTTAAAATAGGTGTACCAAACACTTACTTCTAATGCATAATTACCAGAAAGTGGATTAGTGCTTTGTACACAATAATCATTTTCTAAATTGTTCCAACCGTTTGGGAAAATTTTTGTTCCAAAACTATTTGATGCCCATTGCTCAAAACCGCCATTTTGAAATTGAGCAAAACTTGACATGGAGCATAAAATTGCTACGAATAAGAAACTGAGTTTTTTCATATTGTTTGATTTTGAACAAAATTACTTTGAATTACAATTGATTAATTAGTTGAAAATTCACTTTGACTTGGAAATTTTTTACCTATTCTTTCTATATGCTTCAGGACTATAGCCAGTAGATTGTCTGAAACTTTTGGAAAAATAGGCTGGGTCATCAAATTCTAATTCATAAGCTATTTCTTTAATAGAAAGTTGGGTGTGAAAAAGTAATCTTTTAGCTTCTGATATTATTTGTTCTTTCATCAACTGCAAAGGTGTTTTTCCAGTATGTTTTTTACATAAATCTATCAGATGTTTGGTTGAAATGTTTAAAGTATTGGCGTATTTTTCAACTAACCATTTTTCCTTATAATGATGTTGAATGAGTTGTTGAAATTGATGAATTGTTTCGGAATGAAATGAAGACTCATTTTCAATGATTAACTCAACGCATTGAATTAGTTTCAATACAATAATTTCCATTGTATGCAAACGGATTGCAATATTAATTCTATCATTTTTTAATAAGTCATCCTTTAAGCTATTTACTAGGAATATGACCTCACACATCTTTTCTTCGTTAAGTTGAAGGAAAGGTTTTGGCGAATGAAAGGGTAGTTGCTTAGTTAAATCATACGAAAGAAAATCTTGAGTAAAAACAAGACTGAAACCTTCACTTTCATTTTCTCTTTTTAAAAGATGAACCGCATTAGCTAAAACAAAATGAACAGAACCTTTTTGGGCATTATATGTCTGAAAGTCGATATCATGAACCCCTCCACCTTTAGTAAAAAAAAGAATTTCATGAAAATGATGTCGATGAGCCTCTAAATAATCATAGGATTGCGTTTTTCCCCAAAAATTAACATCCATTTGGACGGGTATTTTTTGAGCATTGAGCAAAGGGTATTCTGGAATTATTTCTTTAGTTGGCATATTTTTATTGATAAATACAATTAAAGGTGAAAATAGATACAATTAAGTTATTTTATTTTTTAAAAGCAATCCACAAATTTTCCCCAAAATGATAGCTTAATTTAGCCATATGTTGTCTTGTTTGATATTTTACTACCTTTGCGCCTTAAAAATTAGATTAAGCCAAATTATGCCCTGTTGATATTATTTGTTTGTATAAAGTGTAGATTGCTTTCAACATAGCATTTTTGAATGATTAAAGACGGATATGGCGGTAAAATACCAAGAATCAAAACAGTTGAGTTTGCCCTTCATTGAGCAAGAATTTTTGCAAAAATGGGAGCAAGAAGCAACATTCGAACAGAGTGTGAGTCAGCGGGAAGGAAGTGTGCCTTTTGTTTTTTACGAAGGACCTCCAAGTGCTAATGGAATGCCTGGTATTCACCATGTAATTTCACGAACATTGAAGGATTTAATATGTCGTTATAAAACCATGCAAGGCTTTCAAGTGAAAAGAAAAGCAGGTTGGGATACGCATGGATTACCAGTGGAACTTGGTGTTGAAAAAGAATTAGGAATCACGAAAGAAGATATTGGTAAAAAAATTACGGTTGAAGAATACAATCAAAAGTGCAGAGAAGCGGTAATGCGCTATAAAGACAAATGGGATGATATCACAAAAAAAATGGGATATTGGGTTGATTTAAATAATCCATACATCACATTTGATAATCAATACATTGAATCACTTTGGTGGGCTTTGAAAGAGCTTTATAACAAAGATTTTTTATACAAGAGTGTTTCAATTCAACCTTATTCTCCTGCTGCTGGAACTGGTTTGAGTTCACACGAACTTAATCAACCTGGCACTTACAAAGATGTCAAGGACACTACCGTTGTTGCTATGTTTGAAGCAAACCGAAACGAACAATCGGAGTTTTTGTTTCAAGCTGCCAATAACGAAAAAATACACTTCCTAGCTTGGACAACCACACCGTGGACTTTACCATCTAATTGTGGTTTGACAGTCGGTCCTGACATTGATTATGTGCTAGTAAAAACTAACAATCCTTATAACCAACAAACAATTCATGTTGTTTTAGCAAAAGCATTGTTAGGTAAGTTTTTCAAAGCTGAGCAGGAAAATGCATCGGTTGAAGCCTATCTTGAGTTGGTGGCTTCAAATCCTTCAAAAGCAGTATTGGCGCCACTTCCATGGGCAATTTTACATACTTGTAAAGGAAGCAATTTAGAAGGAATTCGATATGAACAGCTATTACCATTTGAAGGAAATACTCGGGACATTGCAGGTGGTGATCCTTGGCGAGTAATAACTGGCGATTTTGTCACAACAGAAGACGGAACTGGTATAGTACATACCGCTCCTGCGTTTGGTGCAGATGACTATAAAGTGGGCAAGAAACACAATATCGGCATGCTCACAATGGTTGACAAAGAAGGAAAATTCAATGATTATACCGGTGAATTTTCTGGTCGATATGTGAAAAATTATAAGAACGATACCGAATGGAAAGATGTTGATGTAGATATTGCCGTGAAGCTTAAAGTGGAAGGTAAAGCTTTCAAGGTTGAAAAATATGAACATACTTATCCGCATTGTTGGCGTACTGATAAACCAATAATTTATTATCCTTTAGATGCTTGGTTTATCAGAACAACTGCGGTGAAAGATAGAATGATTGAGCTTAACAAAACCATTAATTGGAAACCTAAAGCTACTGGAGAAGGTCGATTTGGTAATTGGCTAGAAAATATGGTGGATTGGAATCTCAGCCGTTCAAGATATTGGGGAACACCTTTGCCAGTTTGGGTTAGCGACGATGGCGAAGAGAAAAAATGTATTGGTTCCATCAGTGAATTAAAAGAAGAGATAGAAAATGCCAACAAAATATTGGGCATCAATCAAGAAGTGAATGATTCAAATCTTGATTTGCATAAACCATTTGTTGACCAAATTATTCTTGCAGATAGTCGTGGAAATGCTATGCGCCGTGAGCCTGATTTGATAGATGTTTGGTTTGATTCAGGTGCAATGCCTTATGCTCAATTGCATTATCCTTTTGATCAGAGTAAAAATCTAAATCAAAATTTCCCAGCAGATTTTATTGCTGAAGGAGTTGACCAAACTCGTGGATGGTTTTACACGCTTCACGCTTTGGGAGTAATGTTGTTTGACAATGTTGCCTTCAAGACTGTTGTGTCCAATGGTTTGGTTTTGGATAAGAATGGTAATAAAATGAGTAAACGTTTGGGTAATGTAGTTGACCCATTCGAAACCATAGAAAAATACAGTGCTGATGCAACACGTTGGTATTTAATCACCAATGCCTCGCCATGGGATAGTCTTCGATTCGACATTGATGGCATCAAAGAAGTACAACGTAAATTTTTTGGAACACTTTACAATACTTATCAGTTTTTTGCTTTATATGCCAATGTTGATGAGTTTCAGTTTAATGAAAAATATATCCCAATTAACGAACGTCCAGAAATTGACCAATGGATTTTATCTTCATTAAATTCTTTGATTGCTAGTGTTACAAAATACATGGATGATTTCGAACCAACTCAAGCAGGAAGAGCCATGGAATTGTTCTTGGATGAGCATTTGAGCAATTGGTATGTTCGTCTTTCTCGTCGTCGTTTTTGGAAAGGAGAATATGAGTTTGATAAAATTTCAGCTTATCAAACATTATATGAATGTCTTGAAACCATATCAAGATTAATGGCTCCAATTGCTCCGTTTTTTGCAGATTGGTTATTCCGAAATCTTAATACCGTAACCAATAGAATCAATAATTCTTCTGTTCACCTAGCGGATTTCCCAAAGGTTAATGAGGAAGCAGTAAATGCTGATTTAGAAGAAAGAATGATCTTGGCACAAGACATATGTTCATTGGTATTATCGCTAAGAAAAAAAGTAAATATTAAAGTGCGCCAACCACTACAGAAAATATTAATCCCTGTTTTGGACAAGCATATGGAAGCTCAGATCAAGAAAGTAGAAGAGCTTATCTTGAATGAAGTGAATGTGAAAGCAATTGAGTACTTGACAGAGACTACGGGTTTTATCAAGAAAAAAACTAAACCTAATTTCAAAACACTTGGTGCTAAATTAGGAACTAAAATGAAAGTTGTTGCTGCCACAATTAGTCAGATGAGTCAGCAAGACATACTTCAATTGGAGCAAGATGCACAATTTACATTATCACTCGAGAATGAAGCAATTGTTATTGGTTTAGAGGATGTAGAAATCATTGCAGAAGACATTCCAGGTTGGTCGGTTGCTAACAAAGCTAAAATTACAGTTGCTCTTGATATTACTGTAACGCCAGAACTTCAGGAAGAAGGTAATGCACGCGAGTTGGTAAATCGAATTCAAAAAATTAGAAAAGAATCAGGTTTAGAATTGACCGATAGAATTTCAGTTTCAATTCAAGGACATGAATCAATAAAAACAACTGTTCAAAATTTCAGCAAATATATATGTGCTGAGCTATTGGCAGATGAAATAAATATTTTGCCTCAATTAACTGAAGGTGAAGAAGTGGAAGTGAATGAGGCGACCATTAAATTGTTCATTTCAAAAAAACAATAACGCTATGGCTACCAAAGCGAAACCAGCTGCAAAGGCAGTGAAAAAAGCAACAGAAGGTACTTCTAAGAAGAAGGCAGTTTCTAAAACTACAGTACCAAGCAAACCAGCAGCTAAGAAACCAGTTGTTTCAAGCAAAGTGACTGTAAAAGAGAAAAAAGCTGCTAAAGTTGTTGAAAAACCAACAAAAAAGGTTAAAGCAAAAGTGGTAAAGCCAGCAAAAATTGAAAAACCCGTTAAAGCGGATTCTAAAACTAATACCAAAACCGTGACCAAAAAAACCAATAAATCTGAGCCCAAAATTGAAGCTCCTATCAAAAAAACGGCTGCAAAAAAAGTAGAAGCACCTGCAAAAAAAGTAGAAGCGAAATCTAAAAAGGAAACACCTGTAAAAAAAGCAGCAGCACCTGTACTTGAAGTAAAGAAAGCTGAATCTCCTAAAAAAGCCGAACCTGTGAAAAAGGTTGAAGAGCCGCAACCAGCAGCACCGATTGCAAAAAAGAAAAATTTAGCTAAAAAGGCTGCAAAGAAAAATACAGTGACAGTTATTAAAACAACTACTTTAAAATCTTCCACAGCTTCCAAAACGGCATCAGCAATTCCAACTCCATCAAATCGACCAGCAATCACTCGAAGCGCTATTCGTGATGAGAAAAAAACTAACGTAGTTATTGCTCATCGTAGATTGGAAAACAAGTCCAAAAAAGATGATGAATCAGGGAGGACAATGATAAATTACCAACCAGATTACACTCGTTCAATTTTGGATCAACCTGTTGAACGGCAAGGACCAGTTTATCGTTACAGCGATGAAGAGTTGAATGAATTCAAAGAGTTGATAATGAGTCGATTAGAAGCAGCACGTAAGGAATTAAATTACTTGCAAGCTTTGATTATGAGAAAGGATGAAACAGGTACTGAAGATACTGAAAATCGCTATATGAATATGGAAGATGGCACTGGAGCAATGGAAAGAGAGCAATTATCTCAATTAGCAAGTCGTCAAATACAATTCACAAGCCACTTAGAAAAAGCATTGATTAGAATTGAAAGTAAAACTTATGGCATCTGCCGTGTAACAGGTAAATTAATCGACAAAGCAAGATTAAGAGCCGTACCTCACGCAACATTAAGCATTGAAGCTAAAAATACGATGACTAAAAAATAGTTTTATTAAAATATGAATAAGGGCTAGAAAATTGATTTCTAGCCCTTTTTTCTTGAACAAAAGTTTATCTTTTACTGATTTTATTTAAGGTTATAGTTCTTTGCAACGAACATTTGAATCTATTAATTGAGGTTGACCTTTTCATTAGATGCTTTTGACTGACGCCAGAATTAACTCTTTTACGCCATAGATTGAAACTTGATCTTTTTAGTTCCCTTCTCATCAAAGCAATTACTTCTTTCTCCATCAACCCAAACTGAATCTCAATAGCTTCAAATGATGTTCTATCCTCCCAAGCCATTTCTATAATTCTATCCTTTTCAATTGTACTCAACATATTTTTATTTATTGAAATATTCAGCCAAAACTTTGTATCGGTATTCAAAAATTTCTCTAACTTTTTTATGCACGAATAATTGACCAGCTATCCATCCTAAAAATGATTTTCCAATATCATAATGTAAAATGTCGGTCATTAAAACACCTCCATCTATAGCTTTAAAATGATGTTCATGATGCCAAATATTATAGGGACCTTTTCGTTGTTCATCAACAAAAAAAGATAATTCTTTAATATGAGTAATTTCTGTACACCAATTAACTGGGATTTTAAGCAACGGTTTAATTTTATATGTAATAATCAAACCTTCGTACATTTTATCAGGCAATTCAGAAGTAATTTCAAAAACCAAATCTTTAGGAGTAACCTCATTTAAGTTTTTGGGTGTTGCAAAAAAATCCCAAGCTTTTTCAAGTGGAATAGGTATAAATTGTTCTTGTTTTAGCTTTCTCATTTGTATAAAACAAGTCAATTTCTCTATTGTTCAATATTTGCATTTTCTTTAGAAAAATCTTGTCTCGATAATAAACTAGAAATAGTAATTTAGTTGAAACGAATTTTTATGGCAACGATCATTCCCAAAGATCAAATTGAAAACTACGATATCATTCCTGCATTTGTTGATCAATCAGAAAAGTGGCAAAAAGAATTGGTTTATGCAGTTAGGTTAGGAAATGAACATAAAGAGAAGGTTACTTTCATTTTTGAAACTACCCAAGGTCCAATTGGCATTAATACAACAGTTTGGTCAGTTGATGATCATTACCTTCAAATTAAGGATGGACAATTGATACCACTAAATAGTATTATAGATATTCAATTTCAATCAGTTTAAATAGAAAAAGAGCAAATTCGAAACTTTGCTCTTTTTAATTATTGTAGTTCTTAAAATCTATTTGTTGATATAATGTTTGTAGTCGCCACCATACCATTTTTCGTAAATCACAATATTTGAATTTACTTTCATCGATTTTACGAAGCTTTGGCATTGAGCACTTGGCTCTGATTCTTGAGTAAAACGAGGCAATATTTCAGTAAAACTGTCTGCATGTTGTGCTCCTGGAAGAACGACAATCCAATCATTAGCATAAAAATAGTAATCCATTTGCGTATAGTTGACAGGTGCGATTACCACAGAGTCTTTGCCAATGATGGTCTTTTGAACATTGGCTTTTGTAACTAAAAAAGTGTCCACTAGTTTGGTAAAACTTGTCCCCTTTTCATATCTTTTAATGAGCAATGTATCAGATTCGCTTTCAGCAAAACCAATATAAACCATTTTAGGCGCTACAAAACCGCAATATGATTTTGACTTATTACAACTGAGTAAAGCAGCAAAACTGAGTGCTAAAACAAATAGTAGTGAATTTATTTTATTCATGTTTGTCATTTCAAATACTAAAGTAATCAATTCGGTAAAATACTTCAACTTTTAATGAAGAAAGCTGATTTTTTTCTAAAATTATTCTTCCTTTTCCATCAAGGGACCTTTGTTACTAAACTGCGCTTTAATGGATTGAGTTTGTAATTTATGAGATGAAACATGGATGACTCCAAAAAAATTCATCAGTAGAATGAAAGGATAAATAGGGTCTAATTCATGCCATTTATAACCAAAATTAATAGCAGAAGGTCTTTTGTGATGATTGTTGTGGTAGGATTCACCAAGCATTAGAAAATCCACAGCAAGTAAATTTCTTGACGTGTTGGTCATGACAAAGTTTCTATAACCAATTTTATGTGCATACCAATTAATAATAGCGCCATGAAAAGCACCCATCGTAAGTACAATTGGCAAAAGTAAACACCACCAGGCACTTGGGCTGAAATAGATAAAAAACCAAATGTAAGCACCTGCCCAAACCAATCTGGAAACAATTGAATTTCCAAGTTTATCCATTGCATCCCACTGCGGAAGATTTTTCAAAAAACGCTCCTCAACTTTCATTTTACCATGATAAATATCGAGATAAATTCTACGTGTTTGCCACATCATGTGAAACATGTTTGGAGAATAGGAAGGGGAGTGAGGATCATTTTCTGTATCTGTGTAAGCATGATGCATGCGATGCAAAATAGCGTAAGTCCTAGGGCTCAAATACGAAGAACCTTGTGTGATGTAAGACAATATGAAAAAAAACTTTTCAGCACTTTTGCTCATCGTGAATGCTCCATGAGCTGCATATCGGTGGTGAAAAAAAGTTTGGCACAAAAGGGAGAGATACCAAAGAGCAATAAAAAAAATGATGATTTCATCAGATTTAAGGAGAGATTTAGCTAAAAACCAGTTGATTTTTGTGATTGAGGAAATGATTTAAGAACAAACAAAATTACAATAAAATGTTGCAAGATATTGAACTTGATGGGTATAGACGTTCTCAATTTCGTTCAGCAAAAAAGAATAAAACTCAACAGAACTAAATTAGTAAAAATGAAAAACCCTCGACTGAGCGAGGGTTTAAGTCAATGACAATATGAATTAGCTTAGATAACTCTTACGTTAACTGCGTTTAATCCTTTTTTACCATTTTGAACTTCAAAAGACACTCTGTCTTTTTCACGGATTTCGTCGATAAGACCTGAAACGTGAACAAAGATGTCTTGTCCTCCATTTGATGGAGTGATGAAACCGAAACCTTTAGTTTCATTGAAGAATTTTACTGTACCTTCTTGCATTGTAAAAAAATAAAAAATTAATAAAGTACAAATCTAAGGGTAAATATTTTACCAAACTAATTATTTTAAAAATAAATTACATGGTTTTATTGTGAATAAATATTTCGATTGCTTTAGAATTTTTGCTGAATTGTTCAATTTAATTTAAGTTTCCTCAAGATTAGCTAATTTCAGTTTGTAAAAATTTAGTTGAAAACCCAACTTTAATGGTTCATCCTCTTTCTTAACGAATAAAATAATTCTAGATGAAAAAAAATACTCTTTTCCTTTTGGTAATATATTTAACAACAGTTGCTGCTTCTTGTTCTAAAAAATCTTCATGTGTAGCTGGTTCCGGTGGCGATTTTCATATTCACGCAACTTTAAAACATCATAATAAAATTATCTATAGTCAATCAACATATTTAGATACTGTTTATGTAAAATATAATTCTTTGAATTCCCCGGGTGAAAACCTTGCTTTGTATGATACTTTTTTTATTGGCAGTCTATCCAATGAAATGATTATGATCTCAAGTTTGAAATGTGGTGATTATTATTTACTTGGTGCAGGATATGATACAAGCGTTCAAAGCCGAGTTGTTGGAGGATTGCCAATTACTCTTGGAAATAGTCAAACAACAGATATTATCATCCCTGTTACAGAAGGAGATTAGATAATTATAAATGCATTCAATTTAATCAAATGCCTTTTAATATACAATTGAATTAAAATAATTATTACATTTACATTTTAAAACAGCCCCTTAATCAAAAAATCTTATTGTCTTTAGAAAACATGGCAATAAAACCTATTGAATGAAATGGTTACAACTTAAATGGTGTAACCTTCTTTTTTTTAATTTATTGAATTTTAGCAAAGCAACATTTAGCTGTAATAGCTATTAACTTTTTCAACGATAGTAAAGTGCTGCTGATTTTTTAATTTTTAATAATTTTGGCATGATGCTTGGTGATTATCAAGTTGAGCTAACAAATTCCTTTTATGAAAAATTTTCTAATCTTATTTTTTTTAACACTCAGCAATTTTAAAACAACTTTTGCTCAACCTTTAAAAAACATTTTAAGTGTTCGTTTAAGTGATAACTCACCAATTTCTATTGCAATCGATAATAGATATTATGACCGCGAACAAAGTGAAATCATAGTTCGTAATTTTCCGCGAGGTCGCCACACTTTGCGTGTTTATCGTTGGTCGAATCGGGCTGAAAGGAATTATCAAATATATAGTGGAGAAATATTCTTGAAGTCAGGTGTTTTTTGCCAAATGGTTATTGATAGAAGAAGGCGAATTCCAATGATTAAATATGCTTCATTGGACAATCAACAGATCGACCAAAGTAATGCCATAGATGACCGTGTGTCTTGGAAGAAAGATACAGAGGTTAATTGGAACAGAAGATATGATAAATCATTAGATGAAGAAGAAATTAGTTTTCAACCAAAAGGAAATAATAGTAATCAACAAACTACCCAAAATCAGTTTGGGAATAATGATATGAGTGATTTGCAGAAAAGTGTTCAACAGCTAAATACAGACACTGAAAAATATAAATTAATCAAAAACGCAGTTGCTAATAGAGGTATTGAAACTGAGCAAATCTCTGAAATGTTAACATGGCTTAGCTTTGAGTCAACAAAAATGGATTTAGTCAAATGGTTTTATGATTCTGTAATTGATTCAAAAAACTATTGGAAGTTGGAAGCTTCTTTTTCAATGGAAAGTTCAAAATCTGAATTCAACGATTTTTTGAACAGTAAAAAATTCAATAATAGATAAATCAATTAATCAACTTCTAGCTGAGCATTGGTTTTAGCTAAACTTATTTTCATTTTGAAAATATGAGCTGTTAAGATACCAACACAAACACCTAAAATACCTCCACAAAAAACATCAAGTGGATAATGCACACCTACATAAACTTGAGCATAGGCAACAGAAGCAGCCCAAACTAAAGCAACAGGCATTATCCATTTACCTAAATGTTTCAACGTTAAAGCACTGAAAATTCCTAATGAAAAATGATTGGCTGCATGCGATGATGGAAAACTATATCCGCTGCCGCAAGGAACAATAATGTGAACAATACCAAGCCATTGTGGATCATTACAAGGTCTTGTTCGTTTAAAAAGTTCTTTCAGTAAATGTGCACTTAGTTGGTCAGACAGTCCAAAAGTGATGAGAAAAAATAAGCACCACAAAAGTCCACGATTACCATAGTTCATGTACATGAAAACTAATAAAAATAAATAGAGCGGTGCCCAGGTCCATTGATTACGCAGATAAGGAACAACGGTGTCCAAAAAACTATTGGTCCAAATATTATTCAGATAATGCCAAGCAATAAAATCCAAATATTGCAAAATCAATAACGCTTTTTCCATAACACTATTTTTTAAAAATCATGATCATCCTTGGTGAAATTTTGGCATCATAGTTACCGAGATGATAGTCACCAAAAACCGACTCAAATTCTAAGCCTACATGATGAAATAGGTCAATGAACTCATCTAATGAAAATGCGGCAACCCTTTCAGAGTAAGCTCTTTCAAGCCCATTGGCATCAGTAAAATAAATGTTTTTTAAAAAGTGTTTGTCCTCCATTTTTCGTTCTATGCGAAATTGCATTGTTGGACGATCTATGATTTCATTGGCAACCATTTTTTCAATTGCTGGCAACATATTGATGTAATCAATTACGAGCTTACCACCTTTTTTCAAACCATTGGCAAATGATTGAGCGGCTAATAAATGGTCTTTAAAAGAATTGAAATAACCAAAACTGGTAAAAAAATTAAAAGAAAAATCAAAATAGTTGATGTAAAAAGCATACCTCATGTCATGCACATAAAACGTAGCATTTTCATTGGCAAAACTTTTCGCTTTTGAAATACTTGCTGCAGAAATATCTAGGCCAATGACTTCAAACCCTTGTTCTGCTAGTTGAATACTATGGCGACCCTCACCACAGGCGATGTCCAACATTTTACTTCCTTTTGCTGGTTTTAAGTATTGAAGTAGATGTTGAACAAAAATTTGTGCTTCAGTATGGTCTCTATGAGTGTATAAAATGTGGTAATATGGCGAGCCGAACCAACGTTCGAACCAATCTATTTGATCTTGATGCATAGTTCAATATTCGGATAAAAATACAAATCCCAAAGCAATGATTGTTCTTATTGGAATTGAGGACTTTAAAAAAGAGCGACCAAACACTGCTGTTTGGTCGCTCTTAAGTATTGATAAATTATATTAATTGTTTTTTTCAGATCCAGATACAAACTTTTGAACCCATTCTGTAGTCATTGATTTTGGTCTTTCAATTGGGAAGCCTAAAGCTCTATCCCAACAAAGGCTAGCAAGCACTCCAAGTGCTCTTGAAACACCAAATAGAACGGTGTAAAAATCTTCTTCAATAAGTCCAAAATGTTTTAATAAAGCGCCTGAATGTGCATCAACATTTGGCCAAGGGTTTTTGATTTTTCCTGTTCCTTCCAAAATTGGAGGTGCAACTTCATAAACATTCCAAACAGTTTTAACCGTTGGGTTTTCAGGACAATGAACTTTAGCAAATTCCATTTGTGCTGTAAATCTTGGGTCAGTTTTTCTAAGTACGGCATGACCATAACCAGGAACAACTTTTCCTGCAGCAAGTGTTGATTTAATATATTCAGCGATTTGCTCTTTTGTAGGTTCTTGAGTGCCCAAATTTTCTTGTAATTCTTCAATCCAACGAATAACTTCTTGATTTGCTAAGCCGTGCAATGGACCAGCAAGTCCAGTCATTCCAGCAGCAAATGAATAGTAAGGATCGCTCAATGCGGAACCAACTAGGTGAGTAGCATGTGCAGAAACGTTACCACCTTCATGGTCAGCATGTATCGTTAAATAAAGACGCATTAATTCTTTGAATGATTCGTCTTCAAATCCAAGCATGTGTGCAAAATTGGCACTCCAATCCAACATACCGTCAGGTTGTATGTGTTCGCCGTTTTTATATTTACGACGATATATATATGCAGCAACTCTAGGAAGTCGCGCAATTAAAGTCATCGTATCTTCGTAAACGAAATCCCAATATTGCTTTTTGCTTATTCCTTCTTCGTATGCTTTGGCAAATTTTGATTCAGTTTGTAATGCAAGAATTGCAGCACAAAATTGAGTCATTGGATGAGTACTTGTTGGTAATGCTTCAATTACATCAAAAACATGATTTGGGACATGAGAACGTCGAGCCCAAGTGGCTGAAATGTGCTCCACATCATCTTTTGATGGCACATCACCTGTCAACATCAAATAAAATAATCCTTCTGGTAGTGGCTCATTTCCACCTTCAATTTTTGGGAGTTTTTCTCTTAGCTCAGGAATAGAAAAACCACGAAAACGAATACCTTCATTCGAATCAAGTAAAGACGTTTCTGTAATCAGACCTGGTATACCTCGCATTCCTTGATATGCTTGAGCAATCGTTACTTGGTCTAAAACTGTGTTACCGTGTTTTTCAATTAATGTTTTGATTTCTGTTTGCTGTTGGTCAGCTTTTGCCTTGAAAGTGTCTTTAACGTAGCCCATTGAAATGAAGGATATTTAATAAATTATATTTTTTGTTATAAATTAAGAGAGCACAAAGGTAGTGAAAC
>CAZNVQ010000056.1:0-3975 GCA_964576425.1 uncultured Flavipsychrobacter sp.
AAGTCCAGACGGAATATCAATAGCTATTTTTATATTGTATAATTCATTTATGCGATTTAGGAATTCGCCCAACCATCCATTTACTGGTCGATTCAAACCAATGCCGAAAATGGCATCAACGATAACAATATTGGTTGGTAGATTGGACAAGAAATTATCTTTTTTGATAATTTCAACTATACCTAATGAGGCAGCTCTTTTATAATTGAACTCACAGTCGGTTGAATAATTATCATCATTGGATAATAAATATGCTTTTATACTATATCCATTTTGGTGTAATAATCTAGCAATTGCCAATCCATCTCCACCGTTATTGCCGCTGCCACATAAAATAATTATTGGAGTGTTGGGTGAAAAAAACTGCATTAACCAATTGGAACAAGCAGTAGCAGCTCTTTCCATCAAATCAATTGAGGTTATTTTTTCGGCTGAGATTGTAAATCGATCACCATCTTTAATTTGAGCCGCTGAAAAGATTTTCATGAGTACAAAATACAAAAATTAATAAAGCCGCCACAATTAGATCTCAAGGAAATTTTATACATGATATATATTTAATGTGATTTATATTTTACAAAATTTTTACATTTGGGCGCAAGGCATACTAAGTGCTATATTTGCCAACCTTTTAACCAAACAAACGGATTTTATCTAGACCTCAATTCCAACTGCTTTTATGCAACAACGTATATTATTATTTATTTTATTGTTAGGTTTCCAAATTTCTAATGCACAAACAGGAACAATTAAGGGTTTCGTTTATGAGAAAGAGTCGGGAGAACCAATGAGCTATATTAATGTTGTGCTTCAAGGCAAGAACATTGGTGTACAAACGGATATTAATGGTTATTTTTCTATACCTCAAGTTCCAATTGGAAAGCAAACAATTTGGACAACTGTAATTGGTTATGATACTGCTAAGACCACATTCACGGTTAAAGCTGGAGATATCCTCACTCAAAAGTTATACATCTCCCAAAAAGGTTTGATGTTAAAAGATGTAGAAGTTACTGCTCGCAAAACAGAAAAAGTAACTCAAATTAATGCAGGTGCTACAACGATTACACCACGTGAAATGAAGTTGATGCCGAGTGCTGGTGGTGAACCTGATTTGTCTCAATACTTGCAAGTGATGCCAGGCGTGGTTTTCACGGGCGACCAAGGTGGACAACTCTACATCAGAGGTGGTGCTCCTTCTCAAACAGGAATTTTATTGGATGGTGTTACTATATATAATCCTTTTCACTCTATTGGTTTGTATTCTGTTTTTGAAACTGATGCGATTCGAAATGTGGAAGTTCAATCTGCAGGTTTCAATGCGCAATATGGAAATAGAACAAGCGCTATTCTTGACATTCGAACTAAAGATGGTAATAAAAACAGATTGGCGGGAAAAGTTTCAGCGTCACCAATCATGTTCAGAACGATGTTAGAAGGACCATTGGTTAAACCTAAAAAACCAGATGGAAGCGGATTAAGCTTTTTAGTTTCTTTGAAAAAAAGCTATTTAGATGAAACAAGTAAACCTATGTATTCAGGACTAGGCAAGGCTTTCACATATGGTTTACCATATTCGTTTACCGATTTGTTTGGAAAGGTTACTTTCAGTGGAGACAATGGAAGTAAGTTGAATTTGTTTGGTTTTAGTTTCGATGATCATGCACGCGCTTTGGATTCAGCGGGGAAAGACCAAGCTACTTTCAATTGGAAAGCAAGAGGTGGAGGCGCAACATTTGTTGTTACACCTGGTAACTCAGCAGCATTGATTAGTGGAAAAATGGCTTTTTCAAGATATGATATTAATTCACTAGAAGTAGGTTTATCAAATCGAAGCAGAAACAGTGGCATTAATGGTTTTGAAGGGGGCATTGACTTTACTTATTTTTTACCTGGCTATAGTCAAGTTAAATATGGTATGGAAGTAAGTGGGCTTTCAACAACATTGGATTACATCAATTCTGCCAACATCACCTCTCAATTGGAAAGAAAAAACACATTGGGTTCTTTATTTTTCATGTTTAGAAAAAATTTCAATGAAAAATTAATTATTGAACCTGGTGTTCGTTTGCAATACTATTCTTCATTGTCCAAGTTTTCGGTGGAACCAAGAATTGGTTTGAAATATAATGCAAGTGCCAATGTTCGCTTCAAAGGTGCAGCAGGAATTTATACGCAAAACATCATTAGCACCAAATCAGATTTAGATATCGTTAACTTCTTCTCAGGTTTTTTATTAAGTCCAGACCAAGAGATTAAAGACACGAAAGGCAATGTTGTTACCACCAATTTGCAACAAGCCTATCATTTAATTGCAGGTGTGGAATTCGATATCAAAGATTTTGAATTTAATATCGAACCTTGGTATAAAAATTTCACCAGAAATATTGAGCTGAACAGAGCAAAGAAAACCTTTAATGACGCTGATTTCACAGCAGGTGATGGTCAAGCTTATGGTATAGATTTTACGGCTAAATACACAAAAGGAAGAATGTTCTTCTGGGGTGTTTTCTCTTATCAAAAAGTTACTTATACAACTTTGGTGGCAAAAAGTGTATTAGACAACCCAACGGTACAGACTTATGCACCGCCATTTGATAGAAGATTTAATATGAACATTATAAGTTCATATTCTGCTGGAAAGAAGAAAGATATTGAGTTGTCATTGCGTTATAATTTAGGTTCTCCATTCCCATTCACCCAAACACAAGGATTTTATGAAGACATTAACCTTTCTCAGAACGGATTAAGTACTAATATTAACCAGCAAAATGGGCAAATGGGAATCATCTATGCGGACAAAATCAATGGAGGAAGACTTTCTTATTTTCATCGTTTAGACTTGTCGGCTAAAAAGAGATTCATCATTTCAGAAAACAACAATATTGAAGCAACTTTAAGCGTTACGAACGTTTACAATAGAAATAATATATTTTATTTGGAGCGTACCGCAAGTAAAGACAGCAGAAGATACCAATTGCCGATTTTCCCGAGTTTGAATATTACTTGGAATTTTTAAGCAAAATGCATGATAAAAAGGAAGCTATTGAATTTTAATAATATTGTTTTTAAAAGTCTGATCATAATTCTATGTTCGGGCTTTAGTGTTCATGCGCAAGAGCACAGTAATCAAAGAAAAGAGCAAGTTTATTTATTAAAAGCCAAACAGCATTTTGCTGAAGGTCAATACCAAATGACGCTTGAAACGCTCAACAGTTTACCTACAGATCATCTTCAAACTCAAAAAATTTTAAGCGACGATCTTGTTGAAATAGAATTTATGCGACAAGTTGCTCAATTGAAATTGGGTACCACTGGTGCAATCAATAGTGCAATACAATTTTATAATACCAATTCCATATTGCCTTATCGTCATCGAATAGCATTTTACATTGGACAATATTTTTTCAAAAGAGACCAGCTAAAAAAAGCCATTCCCTATTATGAAGCTGCTGATATCAACAATCTTAATAATGTTGAAATCTCGGATTTGAAATTTGAATTGGCTTATGCTTATTTTAATAATCAAGACTTTGAAAAATCAGCACAACTTTTTGCTTACATCAAAGAAGTAAAAGGTAAATATAAATTGGCTGGAAACTACTACTATGGGCTCTTAGCCTACAACAAAGGTCAGTTTGATGAAGCCTTAAATAGTTTTCAACTTGTGGTGAATGAGCCACAATACAAAAAATTAGTTCCATACTACATTGCTGAAATTCAGTATTTCAAAGGAGAAAAGCAAACTGCTTTAAATCAATCGCTTAAGTTGATCCAAGCTGATGAAAAATCTTATTATGATAAGGAGCTTCATCTGTTAGCAGCACAAATATTTTTTGAAGACAAGAGCTACAAAGAAGCCATTCCTTTCTTCGAATATTATTACGACAATACGGATAAAATTCGCAAAGAAGAGCTTTATGAAATGGCATATAGCTATTACAAAATCAACGAGTGGGGAAAGGCAATTGAGAA